>JANMDH010000212.1:0-1905 GCA_031376195.1 Gemmobacter sp.
GAAGGCGAGGCCATAGAAGAGCGGTTTGAGGGTGGAGCCGGGGCTGAGCAGGGCGCGGGTCAAGTCGACAAAGCCCTGACGGGCATCGGCGGTATAGGCCGATGATCCAACAGAGGCGAGGATTTCACCGGAGCGGTGGTCGGCGATAACGATGGCGATTTGCAGGCGGTCACCGTGATCGGCAACAGCCTCGGACGCGAGGGTTTCGATCTTGATTTGCAGCTTGGCGTCGATGGTCTGGGGGATGGGGGCGGCGGTGGGTCCGGCGGCGCGGCCGCGGTGGGCGATGTGGGGGGCACGCTGGGGGAAAGGGCGGCGGGCAGTGGGGACGGGTTCAGTGAGGGCGGCGCGGGATTGATCGGGGTCAAGGATGCCATCGCGGGCGGCGCGGGCGAGGACACGGGCGCGGGCGGCGGTGGCGGCATCGGGGGCGCGGTCGGGGCGGCGGGTTTCGGGGGATTGGGGGATGGCGACCAGAAGGGCAGCCTCGGCGGGGGTCAGGCGGCGGGGTTCCTTGCCGAAATAGGCGATGGAGGCGGCGCGGACCCCTTCAAGATTGCCGCCGAAAGGGGCGAGGTGGAGATAGAGGTTGAGGATCTGATCTTTGGTCAGGCGACGTTCCAAGGCGAGGGCGACGCGCATCTGACGCAGTTTGCCGCCGACGCGGCCTGTGCCGCTTTCCTCCAGCAGGCGCGCGACCTGCATGGTCAGAGTGGAGCCGCCGGAGACAACGCGCCCGCTGCGCAGGGCCTGACCAAAGGCGCGGGCCATGGCGGTCAGGTCAACGCCGGGGTGATTGTAAAAACGCTTATCCTCATACCGGATCAGCATGTCGAGATAGGCGGGATCGACCTGCCTCAGGGATGTGGCCAGCCGCCAGCGGCCATCGGTGACGGTGTAGGCGCGCAGGAGGGTGCCGTTGCGATCCACCACCTCGGGTGAGGTGGCGATGACAAGGGTGGGCAGGTCCGTTTCGGCGATCCAGATATCCAGTCGGTCACGCGACAGGGCCGCCGCCCAGAGGGCGACGGCTAGGGTGATGAACCAACGGGCGCGCATCACTCGGCGATAATGATCTGGCCGGTGTCGGACCGCGCGCGGAAGTCGGGGCGATACATATCCTCCACGCTCGCCGCCGGATGGTGGAAGGTGCCGGGCGATACGGCGCGGACGATATAGGCAAGGCGGAAGGTGGCGTTGTCATAACGATCCACCGCCGTCAGGAAACGGTCCTGCCGGAATTCGGTGTTTGCCACCTCGGACACGGTATCCAGCCAGTCGAGGTTGGACAACGACCCGGCAGAGATCAGGTTCGGGTTGTCAATCTCGAACCCCGCAGGCAGCGGATCGGCGACCATCAGGCGCGCCTCACCGCGACCGAAGGGGGTTACTTCCAGCACGGTCACAAGGCGGGTGCCAACCGTGAGGCCGTCGAGCGTGGCGGGCTGACCGTCCATCGTGTAGTAGCTGCGGGTGATGGCATAGCCGTTGCCCCCGGCACGTTCGGGTTCAGAGGGCACGCCGTAGGTTGTGACGGTCACGATGGTAGCCGCGTCAGACCCGTTGGCGACAACGACATCCTTGGCCGCCGCATCGAGCACGCGAACCAAGGGGCCAGAGGCAGGGGCACCATCAATAGTTATGCCGTCCATGCCCGGCCCGTCGAGCAGGGCGTTGGTGGCAAGCAGGGCCCAGGTCGCCTCTTGGGTGGACAGGGTGCTGCTTTGGACGGAGAGGCGGGCGGTCAGCACCTCGGCATCGACAACCTTGGAACCGGCCTCCAGCGCCAAGGCCAGAACGGCGGCCGTGTCGCGATACTGGGTGCCGTAATCGGCGCGGAAATACTGTTCAACCTCCGGCCCTTTTTGCGCGCCGATCTGGATGGCGGCAGCGCGGAACATGGCG
>JANMDH010000230.1:0-3668 GCA_031376195.1 Gemmobacter sp.
TGACATGATGGATGTTCTGGGGATGAAGTGAACCAAAACGCGGCACCCGGCGTAAAACGTCCCAGAGATATGCAAGCAGGGGATTTGCCCGATGATGCGGTTACTGGCACCTTTTTTCCTAAGTCTGGCAGCGTTACTGCCTGCGCAGGCGCAGGACTACACGCCCGTCAAGGAAAAGGATGCGTTTCTGTCACTGATCGAAGGGCGCAGCCTGCGGATGCCGTTGTATGGACTGACCCTGAGTTTGACGCCGGACGGGCGGATCGTGGGTCAGGCGCTGGGCTGGGGGATCAGCGGGTCATGGCGTTGGGAAGATGGTTTCTTTTGCCGGGATATGGATTGGAGCGGGATGGAAATCCCCTTTAACTGCCAGCTGGTGGAGGCAAAGGGTGTCACAAACCTGCGGTTTACGGTGGACAAGGGCGTCGGGGATTCGGCGTCGTTCCGGCTTCAGTAGGTCTGATTTTTCGCCAAAAAAATTGGAGCGAAGAACGATTTTTCTGCGAAAAATCCTCTCGCTTCAGAAATCGATCGCCAGCCCCTTTTTTTCCCAATCGCCATAGCGCACGGGTTCCGGGCCATTGCGGCCCCCGAGTTCGGGGGGCAAGGATGTGGGCTTTGCGGCCAGACGGCGGGCCTCGGCTTCGGCGAGCGCGCGTTGGGCTGCGGGAGGAAGGGACGCTTTTTCTGACATGGTGCGGGGCTTTCTTGTGCCGGATCATGCCATGATATACGGCGCAGCGGATGAACAACAAGATTGACAGTGTAACGGATCGTGGCGGCATTTTGGTCAGGGCGGCAGCCGTTGATCTGTTGAGCGCTGTGCTGGACGACGGGCGGATGCTGTCGCAGGCGACGGGGGTGCTGGCGGGGCTGGCACCGGCGGATCGGGCACGGGCGCAGCGCTTGGTGGCGGACACGTTGCGGCATCTGGATGCCTGTGACGAGGTTCTGTCGCCCCTGCTGCGCAAGTCGCCACCGGCGGTGATCGGGCATATCCTGCGGTTGGCGGTGACAGAACTGGCGCAGCCGGGGGCAGCGGCGCATGGGGTTGTGAATGCGGCAGTGACATTGGCGCGGCAACGGCAGGAACGGGCGGCGGGTCTGGTGAACGCGGTTCTGCGCAAGGTGGCGGAGATGCCGGAACCTTTCGCGGGGCAACCGCCGCAAAAGCTTTTGCAATGGCTGCGAAAGCCGCTGATTGCAGCCTATGGCAAGGACACGGTTCGGGCGTTCGAGGCGGTTCAGGCGCGGGTGCCGCCAACGGACCTGACCCTGAAACCGGGCAAGATGCCGGATATTGCGGGGGCAGACCTGCTGCCGACGGGCAGTTTGCGGTTGCCGCCTGGCGCGCAGATTTCGACCCTGCCGGGCTATGATGCCGGGGACTGGTGGGTGCAGGATGCGGCGGCGGCGCTGGCCGTGCGGTTGCTGAACCCGCAGGCGGGTGAACGGGTGCTGGACCTGTGTGCGGCACCGGGGGGCAAGACGCTGCAAATGGCGGCGGCTGGCGCGCGGGTGACGGCGCTGGATATGTCGGAACCCCGGCTGCAGCGGTTGCGCGAAAATCTGGTGCGGACTGGGTTGGCGGCGGATATCGTGGTTGCGGATGCCCTGCATTTGCAACCCGAGGCGACGTTTGACGCGGTCCTTCTGGATGCGCCCTGTTCGGCGACGGGAACCATGCGGCGTCATCCGGATCTGGCGTTTGTAAAGGATGGGAGCGATCTGCCAGACCTGATCGCGCTGCAGTCCGCATTGATCGACCGGTCCTTGGGCTGGCTGAAGCCAGGGGGGCGGCTGGTCTATGCGACCTGTTCGCTTTTGCCGGCAGAGGGCGAGGCGCAGTTGGACGCGGCCTTGGCGCGGCATGCGGGGCTGGTTGTCGAACGGCCTGACCTTGCGGGGATTGATCAGGGGTGGATCACGGATCAGGGGGCCCTTCGGCTGCGGCCTGATTATTGGGCCGACAGGGGTGGGATGGACGGGTTCTTCATGGTGCGGCTTCGTCACGCGTGATCGACCTTTTGCCATGACATGCCGGGCTGGTGCGGCTATGCTTTACACCAATGACCCGGCAACGGGCGGACAGGCATTCATATTGACGCAAAGGGCGGAAAAGGCGTGACGCAGAACAGCGGCAACCTTTCGATCTGGGCGCGGGCTGCGAACCGGGCCGCAGCGCGCCGTGCGGCTTTTGCGCGGCCGGCAAAGGGGTTCGTGTCGCAGCCAGAGCCACGGATGATTGGGCATTTCGGGCGTGGAAAGCAGCTGATTGCAGGAAATTTCCAGTTTGGAGGTCACCTGATCGAGGCGCCAGAGACGGGCCTTTGGGACATCGCGGTGCCCGATGCGGCCTTTGCAGCAGAGGTGCAGGGCTTTGGCTGGATGGATGATCTGGCTGCAGTGGGGGATGCGGATGCGCGCCGCCATGCGCAGGATTGGACGTGGGACTGGATTGCGCGCTATGGCCGCGGGCGCGGGCCGGGGTGGACGCCTGATCTGACGGGCCGCCGGATGATCCGATGGATTCACCACGCGCTGTTGCTGCTTCAGGGGCGCAGCCGGGCGCAATCGGATGCGTTCTACGCGGCCCTGTCGGCGCAAACGGTGTTTCTGTCGCGCCGCTGGCAGACGGCATCGCCGGGTTTGCCGCGGTTCGAGGCCCTGTGCGGATTGATCTATTCCGGTCTTGCGCTGACGGGAATGGAGGCGCGCATGCAACCTGCCGTGCAGGCGCTGGCGCGGGATTGCCGGTCGGAAGTGGACAGTGGTGGCGGGATTTCCACCCGCAATCCCGAAGAATTGCTGGAGGTGTTTACACTGCTGACATGGGCCGCGCAGGCGTTGGGCGAGGCGGGGCAACCTGTGCCGCAAAACCATCTGGCGGCGCTGGAACGGATCGCACCGACTTTGCGCGCCTTGCGCCACGCGGATGGGGGGCTTGCCCGGTTTCACGGCGGGGATCGGGGTCTGGAGGGGCGTCTGGACATGGCGCTGGCGGCATCCGGGGTGAAGGCCGCGCAACCGCACGGGTTTCCGATGGGATTTGCGCGACTGTCCGGCGGGCGCAGTTCGGTGATTGTGGATGTGGCGGCCCCGCCAGGTGGGCGGGCGGGGGTGTCGGCGCATGCGTCGACGCTGGCGTTCGAGCTGACGTCGGGGCGCAGACCCGTGATCGTGTCCTGCGGATCGGGCGCACCGTTCGGGGCCGACTGGAACCGCGTTGGGCGGGCCACGGCATCGCATTCCACATTGTCGATTGCGGGATTTTCATCGTCCCGTTTCGGGCCGGGATCAGCAGCGGGCAATGTGCTGGAGAACAGGGCGGAGGTGACGCTGGCAAAGCCCGTTCATTACCCGCAAAGTCAGGGTCTGCAACTGGCACATGCGGGTTGGGTGCGCACGCATGGCCTGACCCACAGCCGCGAACTGGTGCTGTCGCATGACGGACGGCAACTGACCGGGCAGGACGATCTGAGTGCTATCAGTGCGGGCGACCGAAGCCGGTTGGCGGATATGCAGGGGCGGGCGGGCGCGGAGGGTCTGACCTATGCGCTGCGCTTTCATCTGCATCCGGATGTGGAGGCGGATGTCGATATGGGGGGCACAGCCATATCCCTGATCCTGAAAAGCGGCGAGGTCTGGGTGCTGCGGCACAACCCGGG
>JANMDH010000531.1:0-4685 GCA_031376195.1 Gemmobacter sp.
TCAAAATCGGTGATCCGCACTTCGGCCGCCGCGAAATCACCCTCCGCGGCAAGGCTTTGCACATCAGCCATGATTGTCTTGAACGGCGACATGTCACCCAAAGTCGCCGCCTGAACGCCGGAGGATCCGGCGTAAAGCTGAAATCCCGTAAAGGCCGCAACCGGCAGCGTGATCAGGGCCGTCGCAAGAAGAAGTTGTTTCATAGTCGTCCACTCCGGAAGGGATCAGGCGACAACGCCCCCCTTCGATGGCGATGGATAGGCCCTACGCCCTACCCTGATCTTTCGCGCAGCTTACAGATTTGTAAGATAGGTGCGATACTGCCGCCCAGGTCTGCGATCAGACTGACCCCTGTCCTGCACCACGCTGTTTTCTGCGAAAGCCCGCCATGCGCATCCTGATGATTGAAGATGATCTTTCGGTGTCCGATTATGCCGCACGCGGCCTGTCGGAAGGTGGGCATGTCTGTGACGTGTTGGCAGATGGCAGCGACGGTCTGTTTCAGGCCACCCGCGAAAGCTATGACGTGATCGTGGTGGACCGGATGTTGCCCGGCCTTGACGGGCTGTCGCTGGTTCGGGCACTGCGGGCAGCAGGGATCAAGGTGCCCGTGCTGTTCCTGACCGCGATGGGGGGTATTGATGACCGTGTCGAGGGGCTGGAGGCGGGGGGAGATGATTACCTGACCAAGCCGTTCGCCTTTGCCGAGCTGATGGCCCGGGTGAACGCCCTTGCCCGTCGCCCGCCTGTGCAAGACATCAAGACCGTCCTGCGTGTCGCCGATCTGGAATTGGACATGATGCGCAGGCAGGCGCGCCGCGCAGGCCAGCGGATCGACCTTCTGCCGAAGGAATTCACCCTTCTGGATGTTCTGATGCGCAACGAAGGGCGTGTCGTGACCCGCACGATGCTGCTGGAACGGGTCTGGGATTTCCACTTCGACCCAAGGACATCCGTGGTGGAAACCCATATCAGCAGGCTGCGTGCCAAGATCGACAAACCGTTCGACGTGCCCCTGCTGCACACCATCAAGAACGCGGGCTATTCGATCCATGCGCCCCGCTGATCTGCTGCGCCGCACGTCGTTCCGGCTGGCGCTGGGGGTTGCGCTGTTTATTCTGGCGACCCTCATCATCGCAAACGCTGTCGGCTACGGGCTGATGCGCGGGCAGTTGACCGCCCGGCAGGACGCCCGCATCACGGAAATTTTTACCAGCCTCGATCAGATTGGTCTTCAGCGGGATGCGCAGGATCTGATCGAGGCTGTGACCACCCGGATCACGGCAAGCGCGGATCGTTCAAGTGTCTATCTGCTGAAAGACGCCTCTGGCACGGTTCTCGCCGCCAACATCGTGGATTTCGGTGCGAAACCGGGCTGGTCCACTGTCGAGGCAGCGACACTGGGGGTGGCCACCGACTATCCCTACCGGGTGTTTGTGGGTACGATAGCGGGCTATAGTGTTGTTGTCGGGCTGACGAATGGCGATCTCGATGATCTGGCCGAAATTGTGCTGGGGGCTTTCGGGTGGTCTGCACTCTTTGCCTTGATCGCCGCCCTGTGCGCCGGGGCGGTCTTCGCCGCCCGCATTCAGAAACGTCTGACCCATGCCGAGGAAACGCTGCAAAGCGTGGCCAAGGGGGACCTTGCCGCGCGCCTTGCGATCACAGGGCGCGGTGATGACCTTGATCAGATGTCCGCCGCGATCAATCAGACGCTCGCCCGGCTTGGCGGGCTGATTGAGGCGATGCGTCAGGTCAGCACCGACGTGGCACATGATCTGCGCACACCGTTGAACCGCCTGCGGATCCTGATCGAAGCGGCCACTGCAAAGGCCGCCAAGGGCCTGCCCGTGGCCGATGATCTGGTTGCCGCAATGGCCGAAAGTGACGCCATCAACGCCACGTTTTCGGCACTGCTGCGGATCGCACAGATCGAGGGCGGGGCACGGCGGGAAAAATTCGGAAGTGTCGATCTGGCCGCCGTGCTGACGGCCTTGGTCGACGTCTACAACGATGTCGCCGAAGATGCAGGCATGGCCTTATCCTGCGCGATCCCAGAACCGGCCTGGATCGAGGGTGACAAGGAACTGTTGACCCAGATGTTCGCCAATCTGATCGAAAACGCGATCTGCCATTGCCCGACCGGCACACGCATCCATTGTTCCGTGCAGGTGTCAGGGCCGCGTGTCGTGGCGCTGGTGTCCGATACCGGCCCGGGCATTCCGCCCGGTGCCCGTGATCTTGTTCTGCGCCGACTTTACCGGCTGGAACAAAGCCGCACCACGCCGGGGTCGGGACTGGGCCTGAGCCTTGTCAAAGCGGTCGCCGATCTGCACGAGGCCACGCTGATCCTGACGGACGCGGACCCCGGACTGTGCGTCAGCCTCACCTTCCCGAGGGCCCGTGCAACCGGCGTGGTGTTGGGGGGCACCAGTGATGCTGCCTAGCCTTGATCAAATTCTGCCGTCCCTGCAATCGTTGGGCCTGTTGTCCTATTGGCTGATCGGCCTTGCCGCACTTCTCGAAAGCTTCTTTCTGACCGGCGTCATCGTACCCGGCACATTGGCCGTGGATGCCGGCGGAATTCTGGTACAGCGCGGTGTGCTGGATTTCTTTGATCTTGTCTGGTTCGTGGCCGTCGGTGCCATTCTTGGGGGCGAGATAAGCTTTCGCGCCGGCCGTACCATCGCCGGGCGTCTGTCCGGGCGTTTCGACCCCAGATCCTACACAGCGTTTCAGCGCGCCAATAACCTGTTTATCCGGCGCGGTCCGCTTGCGCTGATCATCGGGCGCTTTGCGGGGCCGGTGTCGGGCCTCGTGCCTTTTGCCGCTGCACTCACCGACATCCCCTATCGGCGATTTGCCATCTGGAACGGCATCGGCGGGATCGTCTTTGCCTTTTTCCACGTTGGCTTGGGCTATTTCCTGGGCGACGCGTTGTCGCGCCTTGGCAGCATAGCCTCTCGCGGGCTTCTTCTTGTTGCGGTCGGGGTCGCGGCCGTGGCGCTATTATGGGTCGTCGTCTTGCGCGTTTGGCGCGCCTTGCCGTTCCTGATGTCGCTTGCCGCATCCGTCCGGGATGCGGTCACCACCAATCCTGACGTTCGCTTGTGGGTCGCCCGGCATCCACGCCTCACCGCCTTCACAACCGAAAGGTTTGATCGCAGCCGGTTTGCCGGTCTGACGGCAACCGTTCTGTCGGTCGCCTTTGTTTATATCCTCACGATCTACGCCGGGTCGGTTCTGGACTTTCTGCTGCAAGAACCGATTGTCCAGGTCGATGTGCGACTGGCCAATCTGATCCACGCCTTCTGGAATATCCGCGCCTTGCGTATTGCCACATTCCTTACAGCGCTTGGCGATGCGCGGACGGTTGCCAGCCTGTTTGTCGGCATCATTGTTCTGCTCGTCGCCCATGGCCGCCTGCCCCTGGCGGCGGGCCTTGGCGTGACCGTTCTGGGCAATGTCGCCACCGTTGCCCTGCTCAAGATGATGTTTGATCGCCCCCGCCCCGAATTGCGCTATTTTATCGAAACGACCGGTAGCTTTCCCAGCGGCCACGCCGCCATCGGCGTCGCATTTTACGGCATGCTGGCCTTTCTCGCGTATCGCCTGCGTGTTTTGGGGCCGGTCCCGGCACTGCTTATTGCCGTGACGCTTCCCTTTCTCATCGGTTTCAGCCGCATCTATCTGCTGGAACATTATCTGTCCGATGTTCTGAATGGCTATCTGATCGGCGCGATGTGGCTGGTGGTCGGCATCGCCGCTGCCGAATGGCTGACCGAACGTAACGCGGCCCAGCTCAGGCACCCGCCGCCCCCAGCAGTGCTGCGCCAACTGGCCGCTGGTGCGATGATGGCCGCCACCCTGGCCGCCGGTTGGGTGGTTTACGCTTACGACAAACCCCTCTCGCCCGCGCTGACGGCCCCTGTCCCGACGGTGGCCGCGGATGTTGCCGTCCTGTTTCAATCAGGCACTGTCCCTGCCCTGACGGAAACCATCACCGGGGCCCCGCAGGAACCCATCAATCTGGTGATCACCGCCCGCAGCGCCGACGATCTGGCCGCTGCGATGGCGCGCGCAGGGTGGCACCCCGCCGATGCCCCGAACCTTGCCACGCTGTCACGTGCGGCTTGGGCGGCATGGACCAACCAACCCGATCCGACGGCACCCGTCACACCTTATTTCTGGCGCGGGGTACCGAACCCATTGGCCTTCCAGAGGCCGACAGACGACCCCACATTGCGAAAACGGCATCATGTCCGGTTCTGGCCATCAGGCAGCGCGGCACCGGGTGGCGCGGCGATCTTTGTTGGCGCGGCGAGTTTCGATGACGGACTCGATTGGGGCGTCACCCATCACATTGACCCCAACCTCGATGCGGAACGGGACTATCTGGCAGACGGCCTGCGGAAAACCGGATTCGTACGGTCAACTGTGCCTTTTCAGGCAACGGCGGCCCAGATGGGTCAGAACTTCAACGGCGATGCATGGTTCACCGACGGTATCGCGATCCATCTGACTTTGTTGCCCTGACGCTTGCGCCCTGCATCACGCGTGGCATGGCAGACGCGGTGACGACCAAACCGCAGGACAGCACGCCCGGTGCGACCGTCGTTGCCAAGTGCCGTCAATCCGGTCACAACTGAAAAGAGCCTTGTTTTCAGGAACCTCGCTGATGGCCC
>JANMDH010000279.1:0-1753 GCA_031376195.1 Gemmobacter sp.
CCCTGATCGCGGGTCAGGCGGGTGCCCGCGTCATCCTGCTGGAACAAACCCCGCATTGGGGGGGCCGCGCCCCGGTTGATGGCGTTGAAATCGACGGCAAACCCGCCGATACGTGGGTAGATGCCTCGGTTGCCGCCCTGACCAGACTCCCCAACGTCACCCTCAAAACTCGCACCACCGGGGCAGGGGTCTATGATCACGGCTATGTCCTGGCCGATGAACATATCGCCGACCATACCCCCGGCGACGGCCGCCCGAAACAGCGCCTCTGGCGCATCCGCGCGGGTCGCATCCTCACCGCCACCGGGGCGATTGAGCGCCCGCTGTCCTTCGCGGGCAATGACATCCCCGGCGTGATGCTGGCCGCTGCCGTCCGCGATTATGTCACGAACTACGCTGTCTCTCCCGGGGATCGCACCGTGGTCGTCACCAACAACGACGATGCGTATCTCACCGCCATTGCCCTGCATCACTCTGGCCTGTCGGTCCCCGTGATCGTCGATGCGCGCCCCGATGCAACAGGCGCTTTGCCCGCCGCCGCCCGCGCCCTCGGCATCCGTGTGGAAACCAACAAGGCCATCGCCTCGGTCAAAGGCGGCAAGCGGGTGACGGGTGTCACCCTGTGCGCGCAGGCCGGCGAAGGGGCCATGACCGAAGACCTGCCGTGCGAGGCGGTGGCCATGTCCGGCGGCTGGTCGCCCGTGGTGCATCTATGGAGCCATTGCGGCGGCAAGCTGACATGGGACGCGGCCCGCCTGATGTTCCGCCCCGATCCGACGCGCCCGCCCATCAACCATGACGGCAGCGCCATGGTGATCGCCGCAGGCTCGGCCAACGGTGCCCTGACGGCGGCTGAGGTGATGGACGATGTGAATGCCGCGATGAAAGCGGCGGGTTACAACGTCAGCAGTGTACATACGAAAAAAATACGCGAAACATACGAATGTAATACGCAAAACATACACCCCGTTTTCGTCATGCCGCAGGGGGCGGGCATCAAACTGCGCGCTAAGATGTGGCTCGATTATCAGAACGACGTAAAAGTATCGGACGTGCAGCTTGCCGCACGCGAAGGCTATGAATCTGTCGAACATACCAAGCGGTATACGACGCTGGGCATGGCGACGGATCAGGGAAAGCTTAGTAATATCAACGGTCTGGCCGTTCTCGCGGATGCGCTGAACCTCGCCATCCCCCAGGTCGGCACCACCACCTTCCGCCCGCCCTATACGCCGGTGACGCTCGGGGCACTGGCAGGCGAGGCGCGTGGCGAAATCTTCCAACCCCTGCGCCGCACCCCGATGCACGATTGGCACATGGAATCAGGGGCTTACATGGAACCTGTCGGCCTCTGGCGCAGGGCATACTGCTATCCGCGCGGGGCCGAAACCCACGAACAGGCGGTGCATCGCGAAGTGCTGAACACCCGCGAAAAACTGGGCCTGCTGGACGCCTCGACCCTCGGCAAGATCATCGTGAAAGGCCCGGATGCCGGGCGCTTCCTCGACATGCTTTATACCAATGTTATGAGCAGCTTAGCTATCGGAAAATGCCGTTATGGCCTGATGTGCAATGAACAGGGTTTCCTGTCCGACGATGGCGTCGTTGCCCGTATTTCCGACGATACCTGGCTCTGCCACACCACATCTGGCGGGGCAGACCGGATCCATGCCTGGATGGAAGACTGGCTGCAATGCGAATGGTGGGATTGGCAGGTCTACGTGGCCAACGTGACCGAACAATATGCCCAGAT
>JANMDH010000298.1:0-8993 GCA_031376195.1 Gemmobacter sp.
AACGCCGAGGATGCAGGCCATGCGTCATGGTTCGTCGCGGGTGGTGAATTCAGCGGCACCACGCTTTCTGCGAACGGCTCCCTCACCATGACTATGCCCGGAAACAACGCCTCTGCGCTCGACTGGCTCCTCGCCGCCTGATCCGCGCCCCGAACATCCCGGCGCCGCCGTTCACCCGACCTGCGGATACACCGGCAGGCCAACCCCGCGCGGCCCGGTTCCGTCCGGCCTGATCGACAAGGTTAACCCGGCAAAACGCGCCGGTGTACATACGGATAAAATACGCTTTTAATACGCAAAACATACGGGTTGAATACGGACATTTTCAAGTGAACACATAGGGTTACCGCGTCGCATCCGCCTTTGCGCCAGGAAATGCGAAACCTCGGTCAAAAAGCGACGGAGTGTTCACAACACCTCGTCCCCCCCAACCCGATATCCGCTTAGGCCGCCTTGAACACCATCGCGACGCCGTTCATGCAGTACCGCTTGCCTGTCGGTTCCGGACCATCATCGAACACATGCCCCAGATGCCCGCCACAGCGGCGGCAGTGCACTTCGGTGCGGCTGCCGAACAGGCCGGAATCGATTTTCGTGCCGATGGCATTGGGCAAAGGCTGAAAGAAACTCGGCCAACCCGTACCGCTGTCATATTTCGCATCCGACGAATACAGGTCCAGATCGCAACCCGCGCAGGCAAATATCCCGGCCCGCTTTTCCCCGTCCAGCGGGCTTGACCCGGCCCTTTCGGTGTCTTCCTCGCGCAGCACCGCATAGGCAGCGGGCGACAGGCGCGCGCGCCATTCCGCCTCGGTCAGTGTCACCTCGAACACTTCCTCTGCTTGCAAAGCCGTGCCGCTGCCCAGAAGGGCCGCCAAAGTTCCAAGGAATGTTCTACGCATCATGGCTGTCTCCTCTTCGGTTTTCCGGGTCTTACCATGGATACGGCGGCAAAAGGCCAAGGGTTTCAGCGCCTCACGCAAACGGGATGCGGCGTTACAGCGCCGCAGGCGGCCTGCGGGTCTTGCAGGCGGTGGGGATATGTTCCACTACACATCATGCAGATTTGCCGCGCGCCATGCGTGGCCCGAACACATGGACCGATGCGATGTTGGATACGGCGATGAAACCTTCGGAAGACATCTCGGTTCGGGATGTGTTCGGAATCGACACGGACATGAAGGTCAAAGGTTTCGCCGACCGTATCGACCGCGTGCCCGACATTGATTCCACTTATAAATTCGACCCTGACACCACTTTGGCGATCCTCGCGGGCTTTGCCTATAATCGCCGCGTGATGATCCAGGGCTATCACGGCACAGGCAAATCAACGCATATCGAACAGGTCGCAGCGCGGCTGAACTGGCCTGCGGTGCGGGTCAACCTCGACAGTCACATCAGCCGGATCGACCTGATCGGCAAGGACGCGATCAAACTGCGCGACGGAAAACAGGTGACGGAGTTTCACGAAGGGATCCTGCCCTGGGCCCTGCGCAACCCGGTGGCCATCGTGTTCGACGAATATGATGCGGGGCGGGCGGATGTGATGTTCGTTATCCAGCGCGTGCTGGAACATGACGGCAAACTGACCCTGCTCGACCAGAACGAAATCATCACGCCGCACCCCAGTTTCCGCCTGTTCGCGACATCGAACACGGTCGGGCTGGGCGACACGACCGGCCTCTATCATGGCACGCAGCAGATCAACCAGGCGCAGATGGATCGCTGGTCACTGGTGGCCACGCTGAACTACCTGAGCCACGATGCCGAGGCCGCCATCGTTCTGGCCAAAAGCCCGCATTACAACACCGACAAGGGCCGCAAACAGATCAGCCAGATGGTAACCGTCGCCGACCTGACCCGGACGGCCTTCATGAACGGCGATCTGTCGACGGTGATGTCGCCCCGGACAGTGATCACCTGGGCACAGAACGCCGAGATTTTCCGCAACGTGGGGTATGCGTTCCGCCTGACCTTCCTGAACAAATGTGACGAGTTGGAACGCCAGACAGTGGCGGAGTTCTATCAGCGCTGTTTCGCGGAGGAATTGCCGGAAAGTGCGGCGAGCATGGCGATGAAGTGAATTTCGGATTGTAAACAACTTTGCCGAAGCAGAATTTGCCGCCATCGGTCGGCTCGTCTGGTCGTTTATAATGCTTGAACATGAGTTTGCGCGGTCTGCGATGAAATTGCGGATAGTGCAGGCACTAATTGTGGAGCCTTTCCGTAGGATGCGCATTCATTGCGCACGATGCACCTACACAACGGTGCGCAATGAATGCGCACCCTACGGCCCTTGTTGGGGCGGGTTCACCCCGCCGAACCGGTACTCCCGGCGTGGTGAACCGCGCCCGACGGCAGCTTGATTTCCGCTCATACCTTTGCTATGTAGCAACATACCTACATCACAAAGGCCCGCCCATGACCGCCACCCTCACCTCACGCGAATTCAACCAGGACACCGCCCGCGCCAAGCGCGAGGCGGCCTCTGGCCCTGTCTTCGTCACGGATCGCGGCAGGCCGACCCATGTGCTGCTCACGGTCGAGGCGTATGAGCGGTTGGTGGGGCGGAAAAAGACTGTCGCCGAGGCATTTTACTGGCCGGGCGCGGCGGAAGTGGAATTGCCGCTGCCAGAACGCAAGATTGAACCGGAACGAACAATTGACTGGGGTCAGATCTGACAGTGTTCATGATCGACACAAACGTGCTTTCGGAACTTCGCCTGCTGAAGGATCATCGAGGGAATAGGCAGGTCGCCGATTGGGCAAGCCGACACGACCCGGACACGTTCCGTATTTCCGTCATCACCCTGATGGAAGCGGAAATCGGAATTCGCCGTATGGAATGGCGCGATCCTGTTCAGGGTCGTATCTTACGAGACTGGATGAACGGCGCCATTCTGCCCCGCTATGCGGATCGCGTTCTCCCGGTGGATGAACGGATTTCCGCACTTGCAGCGTCTTTTCATGTACCAAACCCGGCCCCGTTCGCCGATAGCCTGATCGCAGCAACAGCGATTATCCATGGCTACACGGTCGTCACCCGCAACATGCGGGATTTTCAGTTTCCCGGCGTTTTGGCGATAAACCCTTGGGATTTCGCATAAAAATAGGCTTAAAATTGGGTGCGCAATCGCTGCGCACCCCCCCGCCGATCCTTCACGCCTTCGCCGCCATTGTCGCCTTGGCCCACCAGACCACGTCGTCCAGCGTCAGCTTGGCCGACGGCAACAGCGCCCCTTCGATGTCCGCCATATTGCCCGAACCGCCCATGCCCGGGTGCACTTTCCAGAAATCACCGCCACCGATATGCACCGCATTGCGCACCGGCACCATCTGCAGTTCCACCGCAATGGCGCGCAGATGTTCCAGCGCCCGCGCCCCGCCCATGGAACCGTAGGCAATCGCCGCCATCGGCTTTTTCGCCCATTCGACATAGGCCTGATCCAGCGCGTTCTTCAGCGACCCGGTGACAGAGTGGTTGTATTCGGCGACCACAAAGATGTAGCCGTCGAATTCGGCCATTTTCGTCTGCCATTTCACGGCATGCGCATCGCTGCTGGGCATATAGGCGTTCGATGCCATCTCGTTGAACAACGGCAGCGCATAGTCGCGCAGATCGACCAGTTCGACAGTCATATCGTCGCGCCCTTGCGCCTGTTTCAACATCCATTGCGCCGGAATGTCGGCAAAGCGGCTGCTGCGGGTTGATCCGATGATCAGGGCGATCTTGGGTTTGTTGGCCATGTCGGGCTCCATTTCGAAAGGGTGTTTGATGGCAAAGACGTAATCGCCTGCACGGCTCCCGGCCATTGCGCACACTTAGATAGGTCATGTGCGCTGGTGCACCGCGTCCGCCACAATCGCTGCCATCAAATGGCTGCCCCGACAGCGGCCACTCTTGCCCTCAAGCGGCGCGAATGATTTATCTGGGGTATGACCAAACCAACTGACAATCCCGCCGATCCGTTCAAAAAAGCCTTGGCCGAGGCGACGAAGACGCTTGCCAATGATCCTGACCTGACCGTCGCCTATTCGGTCGATCCGCCGGGGATGAACAAAGAAGGCATGCGCCTGCCGCAGGTCAGCCGCCGCATGACACGGGATGAGGTGTTGCTGGCACGCGGGACGGCAGACGCCTTCGCCCTGCGCCGCCGTTATCACGACGAAGGAACCGCCGCGCGCTATGCCCCGACGGGGGCGCTTGCGCGCGAGATTTACGAAGCGATGGAAACCGCACGCTGCGAAGCGGTGGGCGCGCGTGCGATGCCGGGCACGGCAGGGAACATCGATGCCAAAATCGCCCATGAGGCAGACCGCAAAGGATACAGCCAGATCACACAGGCCGCAGATGCGCCCTTGTCGGTCGCGGCGGGGTATCTGGTGCGATATCTGGCAACGGGTCGCGACCTGCCCAAAGGGGCGGCCAATGTGATGGACTTATGGCGCGGCGTCATCGAGGAACAGGCAGGCGGCACGCTTGACAACATCGACCATGTTCTGGGCGATCAGGCCGCCTTTGCCAGACTGGCGCGCAAGTTAATCTCCGACCTCGGCTATGGCGACCAGCTGGGCGATGATCCGGATAGGGACGACAATCAGGACGATGCGGCGGACGAGGCCGAAGAAAATCCCGATCAGCCGGAGCAGGCTGGCGACGAGGATAAAGAAGACGAAGGCGAGGCAAGCCCCGAACGCAGTCAGGAAGACCAGCAGGATCAATCGCAGGCGCAGGTCAGCCAGGACGACAGCGCCGATATGGAACAGGGCGACGAGGCGGAACTGCCCGAAGGCGAGGCCCCGCTGGAACCGCCGCCGCCTGCGCCTTGGTCGGATGCCGACCCGAACTATACCGTCTACGCCACTGAATTCGACGAGGAAATCAAGGCGGAAGACCTCGCCGAACCTGCCGAACTGGAACGTTTGCGCGCCTATCTGGATCAGCAGCTGGAACCGCTGAAAGGCGCGGTCAGCAGGCTGGCCAACAAACTGCAGCGCCGCCTTCAGGCGCAGCAGAACCGCAGCTGGGAATTTGACCTTGAGGAAGGCACGCTGGACGCGGGCCGTCTGGCACGGGTTGTGGCCAATCCGACGACGCCATTGTCGTTCAAACGGGAAAAAGACACGGAATTCCGCGACACTTGCGTGACCCTGCTTCTGGACAATTCCGGGTCGATGCGGGGCCGCCCGATCAGCATTGCCGCGATCTGCGCCGATGTGCTGGCGCGCACGCTGGAGCGGTGTTCGGTCAAGGTTGAGATTCTGGGATTTACCACCCGTGCCTGGAAAGGCGGGCAAAGCCGTGAAAAATGGCTGGGATCAGGGCGTGATCCGCATCCGGGCCGCCTGAACGATCTGCGCCACATCATCTATAAAGGCGCGGATTCGCCTTGGCGGCGGACTCGCCCCAACCTCGGGCTGATGATGAAAGAAGGTTTGCTCAAGGAAAACATCGACGGCGAGGCGCTGGAATGGGCGCACCGCCGCCTGTCAGCGCGGCGCGAGGCGCGCAAGATTCTGATGGTCATCAGCGACGGCGCACCGGTGGACGACAGCACCTTGTCGGTGAATGCCGCGAATTATCTGGAAAAACACCTCCGCGACGTGATCGCGATGGTGGAACGGCGGCGGCAGGTTGAACTGATCGCCATCGGCATCGGGCATGACGTGACACGCTATTACAGCAAGGCAGTGACGATCACCGACGTGGATCAGCTGGCAGGTGCGATGACAGAACAACTGGCCGGTCTGTTCGACAGCGACCCGCGCAAGCTGGCCCGGGTTCTGGGGATGCGGCGGGCGGGGTAGCGCAGGATCAGGGCTTTTCTTGTAGGGCATTTCATCCTATCTTTGATTGGTTAGGGGAGATACCGATGGCAAGCAGTCAACATGTTGTTCCCAAAGGTAATGGCTGGGCTGTCCGGCGCGCAGGTTCGGCCCGTTCATCCGGCGTTTACAAGGACGAACAGGCAGCGATCAGCGCTGCCCGTGGCATTGCCCGGAACCAAGGCAGCGACGTCTATATTCATGGGCAGAATGGGCGCATTTTGACACGCGAAACCTACGCTAAACCCACGTCAAACTCAAAGGGCTAGCGTTGCCCGCCTTTGACACAAGCGTTTTCATCAACTGCCCTTTTGACGAACAGTATCGTCCTATTCTCAACGCAATCCTATTTTGCGTAACCTACGCCGGCCTGACGCCGCGGCTTGCAACAGAACGCGGCGACGCGGGTGAAAATAGGCTTGAGAAAATCTGCGCTCTGATCACAGAAAGTCGTTTTTCCATCCATGATCTTTCCCGCTGCGTTGCGGCAAAGCGCGGAGAGGTAGCACGGTTGAACATGCCGTTTGAACTGGGCATCGATTATGGATTCCGAATTTGCGGGCACCCGGGAATGGAGCGAAAGTGCTTCCTCGTCCTTGATGAAAAACCACACCGGCTGAAACAGGCAATTTCCGACATCAATGGCTGGGATCCCAGCGCACATGAAGGCGATCCGGAAAAGGCGATGAAGATCGTTCGCAACTGGCTCAGGCAGGAAGCACAATTACAGCTGCCGGGCGGCGAGATACTCTATGGGCAATCGCTGATTTTTGAGGTTTGGAAATATCAGGAGCCGGATCAGGCCCGGGCTGATGTTGATGCCTATCAACCGTTCGAACTGATTGATGCCATGCAGCGCTGGAATGCCGCTGGCAGGCCAGAAGGCAATGCATAAGGAAATCTAGGGTAATGTTCCAAACCTTCACCTCCACCTCTGACCCCACCCAAGGCCCCGCCCGCCTTGCCGCTTTGCGGGCGGCACTCACGGCCGATGGTCTGTCCGGCTTCATCATCCCTCGGGCCGATGCGCATCAGGGTGAATATGTCGCCGCCCGGGATGATCGCCTGCAATGGCTGACAGGGTTCACGGGGTCTGCGGGCTTTTGCATCGTGCTGCCGGATGTCTCGGGGGTGTTCATCGACGGGCGCTACCGCACGCAGGTGAAAGGTCAGGTTGACCTTGACGCCTTCACCCCCGTGCCGTGGCCCGAAATGTCGGCAGGCACCTGGATTAAGGATCATCTGCGCGACGGCAAGCTCGGGTTCGACCCATGGCTGCATACCGCGGATGAGATTGACAAACTTAAGAGATCACTTGAGGAAACAGGTGTAACCTTATGCCCTGTAAATAATTATGTCGATTTCATCTGGCCCGATCAACCTTCCCCTCCAGTCGGCCGCGCTTTTGCCCATCCCCTGACCCTCGCCGGGGAAAGCAGTGCTGACAAACGCACGCGTCTGGCCGCCGACCTGCGCAAGGCTGGTCAACGCGCCGTGGTGATCACCCTGCCTGACGGCCTGTGCTGGCTTCTTAATATCCGGGGCGCCGATGTGCCGCGCAACCCGATCCTGCACGGCTTTGCAATCCTTCACGACGACGCCCGGGTCACCGTTTTCGCCGACGCCGCCAAATTTGACGCCGAAACCCTCGGCCATCTGGGCCGCGATGTAACCCTGTCCCCCACCGACGCATTTGTTCCGGCCCTGCACACCCTGCACGGCCCCGTGCGTGTGGACAAAACCACCGCCCCGCTGGCCGTTTCGCAGGAACTTGAAAGCGCAGGCGTTTCCGTTGCTTGGGATGATGATCCCTGCCGTCTACCCAAGGCCTGCAAAAACCCCGTTGAAATTGCCGCGACGCGCGAGGCACATCTGCGCGACGGGGCCGCAATCGTCGAATTCCTCTGCTGGCTCGACGCCCGCGCCCCGCAAGGTGGCCTGACCGAGATTGACGTGGTGACAGCGCTCGAAGGGTACCGCGCGGCCACTAACATGCTGCACGACCTCAGCTTTGACACCATCGCAGGCGCAGGGCCCAACGGTGCCATCATGCATTACCGCGTCACCACCGATACGAACCGCACCATCGCACAGAACGAACTCCTGCTCGTCGATTCCGGCGGGCAGTATGTCGTCGGCACCACCGACATTACCCGCACGATTGCCATCGGCGATCCGGGCGACGAGGCGCGCATCTGTTACACCCGCGTCCTGCAGGGCCTGATCGCCATCTCCCGCGTCAGGTTCCCCAAAGGCCGCGCCGGGCGCGATCTGGACGGCCTTGCCCGCTATCCCCTCTGGCTGGCAGGACAGGACTATGATCACGGCACTGGCCACGGCGTCGGCACCTTCCTGTCAGTCCACGAAGGGCCGCAACGACTGTCCTACACCTCCGATGTGCCGTTCGAGCCGGGAATGATCCTGTCCAACGAACCGGGCTATTACCGCGAAGGCCATTTCGGCATCCGGCTGGAAAACCTGATCGTGGTGATCCCCGCCCCGCCCTTAGGCGATAACCGGGTCCAGTTTGCCTTCGAAACCCTGACCTTCGCGCCTTTTGATCGCCGATTGATCCTGGCGGATGCCCTGTCGGCGGGGGATCGCGACTGGCTGAACGCCTATCATGCCGAGGTGCGCGCGAAACTTGCCCCGCGCCTGTCGGCCCCGGCGGCCCGGTGGCTGATTTCCGCAACGGCCCCGATCTGACTGTTGCCAGATTGTCAAAGTCGCGCTTTACTGTCGCCTTTCCATCAGGGGGGGGACAACCATGGCCAGCCATATCACGATTACACCTGCGACCGGCATCTACGTTGTCCGCGCGGGGGGCGCGGTCATCGGCGAAACCTCACGCGCCGTGGAAATGCGCGAAGGCAGCTATCCGCCCGTGATCTATGTGCCCCGCGATGATGTCGCGATGGCCTTCATGGACAGATCGGATCGGCAAACGACCTGCCCGCACAAGGGCGTGGCCAATTATTACTCCGTCGTTTTGCCCTCGGGCCGTCTGGATGACGTGATCTGGACCTATGAGACCCCAAAAGCCGATCTTGCGGGCATCGCCGGGCATCTGGCCTTTTACACCGACCGGGTGACGGTGGAACGGGCCTGATCCGCCACTGACGCCAGAAAGCGCTCGATTTCCATCATGGCCACCGTCCATGCCGGTT
>JANMDH010000310.1:0-2684 GCA_031376195.1 Gemmobacter sp.
GGTGGCCATTGCGTCAGCAAAGGTCGGATGAGGGGACTTGCGAAGCAAGCCAGCAACCGTCGTGCAAACGCAACCAGGGGATGGCTGCCGCCATACCCCTCATCCGACCTTCGCCAATGCGAAGGCCACCTTCTCCCGCAAGGGGAGAAGGAAAGTACGCGATCAAAACAGAAAATACCTCTGCGCCATCGGCAGTTCTTTCGCCGGCTTGCAGGTCAGCAACTCCCCATCCGCCCGCACCTCGTACGTCTCGGGGTTCACCGTGATCTCGGGCCGCGCCGCATTCAGCTTCATATCCGCCTTGCCAAGGCTCCGCGTGCCCAACACAGCCACTGTCCCCTTGCCCAGACCCAGTCGCTCCCCCACCCCGTCCGCCTGCGCCGCCTGACTGACAAACGTCACTGACGATGCCGTCCGCGCCCGCCCGAACGCCCCGAACATCGGGCGCGAATACATCGGCTGCACTGGGATCGACCCGTTCGGATCACCCATCTGCGCCACTGTGATCATCCCCCCCAACAGCACCATTTCCGGCTTCACCCCGAAAAACGCCGGGTTCCACAGCACCAGATCCGCCCGCTTGCCTTCCTCGATGCTGCCGATATGCGCGCCCATCCCATGCGTGATCGCCGGGTTGATCGTGTATTTCGCGATATAGCGCCGCACCCGGAAATTGTCGTTCGCCCCCGTCTCCTCCGCCAACCGCCCTCGCTGGCTGCGCATCTTGGATGCTGTCTGCCATGTCCGCGTGATCACCTCGCCGATCCGCCCCATCGCCTGGCTGTCCGAACTGATCACCGAAAACGCGCCCATGTCATGCAGCACATCCTCTGCCGCGATCGTCTCCCGCCGGATCCTGCTTTCGGCAAAGGCCACATCCTCCGGGATCGACCGGTCCAGATGATGGCACACCATCAGCATGTCCAGATGCTCCTCCACCGTGTTCACCGTGTAGGGCATCGTCGGGTTGGTCGACGACGGGATCACATTCGCCGACCCCACGACCTTCATGATATCCGGCGCATGCCCGCCCCCTGCCCCTTCGGTATGGAACGCATGGATCGTCCGCCCCCCGATGGCGGCCAGCGTATTTTCCACAAACCCGGACTCGTTCAGTGTATCGGTGTGGATCATCACCTGCACATCCATGTCATCGGCCACCCGCAGGCAGCAGTCGATGGCGGCGGGCGTTGTCCCCCAATCCTCGTGCAGTTTCAGGGCGCACGCCCCCGCATTCACCATCTCCACCAATCCTGCAGGCAGCGATGCATTCCCCTTGCCCGCCAGCCCGATGTTCATCGGGAACGCATCAAACGATTGCAGCATCCGCCCGATATGCCACGGCCCCGGCGTGCAGGTCGTGGCAAGCGTGCCGTGCGACGGCCCGGTGCCCCCTCCGATCAGCGTCGTGATCCCGGAATGCAGTGAATCTTCAAACTGTTGCGGGCAGATGAAATGGATATGCGCATCCATCCCCCCCGCTGTCAAAATCCGCCCCTCGCCTGCGATGATATCGGTTCCCGGCCCGATGATGATGGTCACACCCGGTTGCGTGTCCGGGTTGCCCGCCTTGCCGATCTTGTGGATCAGCCCGTCGCGCAGGCCCACATCCGCCTTGTAAATCCCCGTCCAGTCCACGATCAGCGCATTGGTGATCACCGTATCCACCGCCCCGCCCGCACGTGGTATCTGGCTCTGCCCCATCCCGTCCCGGATCACCTTGCCACCCCCGAACTTCACCTCTTCGCCATAGGTGGTCAGGTCCCGCTCCACCTCGATGATCAGATCGGTATCCCCCAGACGCAGACGGTCCCCCGTCGTGGGGCCATACATGGCGGCGTATGCGGCGCGGGAGATTTCAACGGGCATGGCAACCTCGGTCAGCTGAGAAGGGTAAAATCCGCGCCCTTGGCGGCGGTCTTGTCGAAGGTCAGCGTGGTCGTGCAGCCCGCTGCCCGGTTAAGGGTCGAAATCAGGCAGTCCACGAAATCGGCCTTACTGGTGCGATACTGGTCCAGCGCTTTTTCAACGGCCAGACGCTCGGCCACGATCAGGCCGGGAGCCGTCAGGATCGCGGCGATGAGCAGAAGGATCTGCGCCTTGTTCAGCCGAAATGTGCCCCGCGCCAGCCAGACCGTTTCCGCAATCACCGGGACGGCGACCATCAGCGGTTCATCCAGATCGCCGATCAGATCGCGCGCTCGATCCGAGTGCCCAGGCGCTGTCGGATCATCGATCAGCCATCGGACAAGAATGTTTGTATCAACCCCGATCATCCAGCCACCCTGTTCCGTCGCGCATCTGGCGTACCATCGCCACGATTTCGTCCGTGCTGTAGGCCCGGTCCGTCTTGATGATCCCCCGCAGGCTTTCCAGCCCGTGCCGCACCTTGCGCACCACAATCTGTCCGTCCGGCAGTTTCACGTATTCTACCCGGTCGCCCGGGCGGACCCCCAGATCAGCCCGGATTTCCGCCGGAATTGTGGTCTGGCCCTTGCTGGTGATCTTGGCGATATGGCTCATTCCTTACTCCCCTCACACTCCTTACCTACCCTCAATGTAAGGCACTCACCGATTCCTTACAACCCGCCCATCACGGCACCGTTGAACCCGTAAACCGCCCGCAAGCCGCCGAACGGCACCAGCCGCACTTCGCGCGTCTGTCCCGGCTCGAACCGCACCGC
>JANMDH010000314.1:0-2665 GCA_031376195.1 Gemmobacter sp.
ACCTCGCTGTGGGAACACCTTGGCGCGTCCCTGACCCGGGTTCTCGCGGGATTTGTGCTCGGCTCCATCGTCGGCATCCCCTTGGGCTATGCCATGGGTCTGTCCGGCTGGTTCCGGGGCTGGTTCGACCCGATCGTCGAATTCATGCGCCCCGTCCCGCCGCTTGCCCTGATCCCGCTCGTGATCATCTGGTTCGGCATCTGGGAACAGGGCAAGATCGTGCTGCTGTTCCTTGCCGCCCTGTGGATCATGGTCATTGCCGCGCGCTCCGGCGTCTCCGGCGTGCGCCTGTCCAAAATCCACGCCGCCTATTCGCTCGGGGCCAGCAAATGGCAGATCCTGCGGCATGTCATCATCCCGAACTCCCTGCCCGACATCTTCACCGGCGCGCGCGTCGCGATGGGCGTCTGCTGGGGCACCGTCGTCGCCGCCGAACTGGTCGCGGCGGAAAAGGGCGCAGGCATGATGATCATCGCCGCCTCGAAATTCCAGATGACCGATGTCGTGGTCATGGGCATCATCCTGATCGGGCTGATCGGTTACAGCATCGACATCCTGATGCGCATGGCCGAACGCCGTCTGATCCCATGGAAGGGGCGCGGATGACGTTGCAATCGGCCTTCGCCGCGATTGACGCCGCCAATGCGGCAGACCCGAACGTCGAGGACGGCCAACCCGCCGCCCTGCTCTATGGCCAACGGATGACACAAGAACTGGCCCGGCTGTTTCCGCGCGCGTCGGATGTCCTGCAAATCGCCTGTCGGGGGCAGCACGTCGAACGCTGGCAGGTGCCAAGGTCGGATTACGCTGAAGGTCGCGAAGGCTATCTGACCTGGCGGCGCGATCTGGGGCGCAGGCACGGTTTGCGTCTGGCGGGCATCATGGCGGATGCAGGCTATCCCGCGCCGGATCAGGACCGCGTTCAGGTTCTGCTGCGCAAGGAAGGGATCAAGCGCGACGCCGAAGTGCAGGCGCTGGAAGACGTGATCTGCTTCACCTTCCTGCGCCACTATTTCGCGCCTTTCGCGGCGAAACACCCAGCCGACGACGTGCAGCGCATCGTGGAAAAGACCGCGCGCAAAATGTCGGATGCGGGCCGGGCACGGGTGCTTGCAGAATTTGATTTGCCTCCGGCGCTGGCTGCCGCGTTCCGGTGATGGTCAGGCGACACGGCTTTCGCGAAATGTACATACGGAAAAAATACGGATCGAATACGGAAAAAATACGCGAAAAATACGCCCCGTTTCCGTGAATTCAAAGGCTTACGGCAAAATCCGTTCCGCCAGCCCCGGCAGATCGTCAAAATGATCCAGCAGCGCCTCGGGGTTCAACCGTGAAACCCCCCGCCCCTCCGGCCCAAACGTCACCAGTGCCACCGGAACCCCCGCAGAAAGCCCTGTGTTGCGGTCGGTTTCCGTATCCCCGATAAGCATCGACCGCCCCAGACTGCCCCCCGCCCGTTCCACCGCCGCCACATAAGGTGCCGCGTCCGGCTTGCGTGTAGGCAACGTATCCGCCCCGATCAGCGCCCCGAACAAGTCCGCGATCCCCAACCGCCGCACCAGCTCGACCGCCAGCCCCTCGGGTTTGTTCGTACAGATCGCCGTCGCAAACCCCGCCACCCGCAGCGCCGTCACCGCTGCAACCGCCCCCGGATACAGCCGCGTATGCGTGTCGATCCCCTCCGCATAGGCCGCGAGCAATGCCGGATAATGCTTGTCTTCCAACGTCTTATCCAGAACCCCCAACCGTTCGAAGCCAAGCCGCAGCATCGCCCGCCCGCCGTGGAACGCCGTTAACGCATCCCCCGGCCCCAGCAGATCACCATGCCCCATCCCCCGGAACACCGCATTCGCTGCCGCCAGCAGATCAGCCGATGTATCAGCCAGCGTTCCGTCCAGATCGAAAACCACGCAGCGCATATTTGTAACCTTCCGTGAGGGACCGCCCCTTGCGGCGCGCCGTCTTGGGCGTAAAACGGAGGCAACAATAAGGAAAGGGGCAGAATGCAGGTTTCGCTGATCATCCTTGCGGCAGGTGCAGGCACGCGGATGAATTCCGACCTGCCAAAAGTGCTGCACCGCATCGGGGCCGCCCCCCTGTTGCATCACGCCCTCGCCGCCGGTCGCGCACTCGATCCCGCCCGCACTGTTGTGGTCGCAGGGCATGGTGCTGATCTTGTTACGAAATCTGCCCATGCCTTCGATGACCGGATCGAGGTTGTGCTGCAAACCGAACAGCTTGGCACCGCCCACGCCGTGGCCCAGGCCGCCGACTTGCTCGGCCACGAAGCGGGCGACGCAGTGGTCCTTTTTGGCGATACACCCTTCATCCGCCCCGAAACTGTGGAAGCGATGGCCGAGGCGCGGGCGCGGTTCGACGTCGTGGTCCTTGGCTTTCACGCCGCCGATCCGGGCCGCTATGGCCGATTGATCACCGACGGCGACAGCCTGACCCGGATCGTTGAATTCAACGATGCAACTGAAGAAGAACGCGACATAACCCTTTGCAATTCCGGCGTTATCAGCGCCGCGACAGCCGTTCTGTTCAATCTGGTTTCCGCCGTCGGCAACGCCAATGCAGCCGGTGAATACTACCTGACCGACATCATCGAGATTGCCACCAACCGCGGCCTGACGGCAGGCGTCGTGATCTGTGATCAGGC
>JANMDH010000321.1:0-8776 GCA_031376195.1 Gemmobacter sp.
CTTCAAACGTGAAGCGCGCCCTTCGGAAAAGGAAACGCTGACCTCGCGTCTGATCGACCGTCCGTGCCGCCCGCTGTTCGTCGAAGGTTTCAAGAACGAAGTGCTGGTGATGGCAACCGTGCTGAGCCATGATCTGGTGAACGAGCCCGACATCGTCGCGATGATCGCCGTGTCGGCCGCGCTGACGATTTCCGGTGTGCCGTTCATGGGCCCGATCGGGGCTGCCCGGGTTGGATTCTCGGGTGGCAACTACGTGCTGAACCCTGACGTGGATTCGATGCAGAAACTGCGCGACAATCCGGAACAACGTCTTGATCTTGTCATTGCAGGCACCAAAGACGCCGTCATGATGGTGGAGTCAGAGGCGTATGAGCTGACAGAGGCGGAAATGCTGGGTGCCGTGAAATTCGGTCATGCGGCGATGCAGCCGGTCATCGACCTGATCATGGACTTTGCCGAAAACTGCGCGAAAGAGCCGTTCGACTTTACCCCGCCCGACTATTCGGCCCTGTATGGCCGCGTGAAAAAAGCGGGTGAAAAGCAAATGCGCGCGGCCTTTGCGATCCAGGACAAGCAAGATCGTACGAACGCGATTTCCGATGCGGTGACAGCGATCAAATCGGCCCTGACAGAAGATGATCTGGCTGATGTGAACCTTGGCTCGGCGATCAAGAAACTCGAATCGTCGATTCTGCGCGGCGATATCATCAAGGGTGGCGCACGCATCGATGGGCGTGACAACAAGACGGTCCG
Organism: Gemmobacter sp.; assembly: GCA_031376195.1. GTDB lineage: Bacteria > Pseudomonadota > Alphaproteobacteria > Rhodobacterales > Rhodobacteraceae > JANPIX01. The sequence continues at coordinate 754 of JANMDH010000321.1, forward strand.
CCCGATCATCGGCGAAACCGGCGTTCTGCCACGCACGCATGGATCGGCCCTGTTTACGCGCGGGGAAACGCAGGCTTTGGTCGTGACGACACTGGGCACAGGCGAAGATGAACAGATCATCGACGCCTTGCATGGCAACAGCCGGTCGAACTTCCTCCTGCATTACAACTTCCCCCCCTATTCGGTGGGCGAGGTTGGTCGTGTGTCAGGGCCGGGCCGTCGTGAAATTGGCCATGGCAAACTGGCATGGCGCGCGTTGCAGGCGGTTCTGCCTGCGGCGACCGATTTCCCCTACACCATCCGGCTGGTGTCGGAGATTACGGAATCGAACGGTTCCTCCTCGATGGCGTCGGTCTGCGGCGGATCGCTATCGATGATGGATGCGGGCGTGCCATTGAAGGCGCCTGTTGCGGGCGTGGCGATGGGTCTGATTCTGGAAGACGACGGCAAATGGGCTGTATTGACGGACATTCTGGGGGATGAAGATCACCTGGGCGACATGGACTTCAAGGTAGCAGGCACCGCCAACGGCATCACCACGATGCAGATGGACATCAAGATTGCCGGGATCACCCCGGAAATCATGGAACAGGCTTTGTCGCAGGCCCGTGACGGCCGTTTGCATATCCTGTCCGAGATGAACAAAGCGCTGTCGGCCCCGCAGGGATTTAGCGAGTACGCACCAAAGATTGAAACACTGACCATTCCAACCGACAAAATCCGCGAAGTGATCGGGTCGGGCGGCAAGGTCATACGCGAAATCGTGGAACAATCGGGTGCCAAGGTCGACATCAATGACGACGGCATGATCAAGATTGCGTCGAATGACGCAGCGGCGATCAAGCGCGCCTATGACATGATCTGGTCGATCGTGGCCGAGCCGGAAGAGGGCAAGGTGTACATCGGCAAGGTTGTGAAACTGGTGGACTTCGGCGCTTTCGTGAATTTCTTCGGCAAGCGGGACGGTCTGGTTCACGTCAGCCAGATCGCGAACAAGCGCCTGAACCACCCGAATGAGCTGCTGAAGGAAGGTCAGGAAGTGAAAGTCAAACTTCTGGGCTTCGACGACCGCGGCAAGGTGCGGCTGGGGATGAAAATGGTGGATCAGGAAACCGGTCTGGAAATCGCGGAAGTGGCGGAGGCGTAAGCCTTAACAAGGGTTGTCAGGAAAGGCCCCGGTGGAAACACCGGGGCTTTTTTATACTCTGCGTCGGCTTGTTGTTTAAGAAGTTCGGGCTCTGGCCCATTATGGGGTGTCCAGAACCAAATCAGTTGATGCCTGACATAATTATGCAAATCGTCGCTTCTTGACGGCGCGCCTTACAGCAACTGACACCCACCTTCCCGTTGCCGTTCTGTCAGGCTTTGTTGATGCCAATATATCCGCGCCCGAACAACCGATAGGGTCACCTAAGGATGATCGGCAGCAGGAACCTATGTCGTCAGGTCGGTTGTTCTCAAATCAACCTGACCGTGGTGCTGGATGCGGGACTGATCCAGGCCAGAGATTTCACATCGTTGATGTGAACGGGCCAGTCCGACCCCTTTTCGAAATGTCATCCTACGTCGTGAAAACCGTTCAAAGTTCCCACGCCCTCTTATGAACCGCTCACCCAACGCCCCGCCAACGGCTGAGGATCAGCCTACTTCGGCGCTTTTGCAAACCGCAGATAGGGCAGTTTGATATCCAGTGCGCCAAAGCGTTCCGTCGCCTGTTCGTTGTTCAGGGCCAGCGCCACGATCACATCCTGACCGGGAACCCAGTTGGCTGGCGTCGCCAACGGTACGCCATCGGTGGCCTGAATGGCATCCAGAGCACGCAAAATCTCGGCAAAGTTGCGGCCCACGGACATCGGATAGGTCATTGTCAAGCGCACCTTCTTGTCCGGTCCGATGATATAGACCGTCCGCACCGTTGCCGTGTTCGCAGGTGTGCGGCCTTCGCTGGGCAGATAATAATCCGCAGGCAGCATGTCATAGGCTTTTGCCACCGCCAGACTGGTGTCGTCGATGATCGGGAAATCTGCGGGTGCACCGGCAAACGCCTCGATGTCGCGCTTCCACTTTTCGTGGTCTGCGGTGCCATCCACCGACACGCCGATCACCTTGGTTTTGCGTTTCGTCCACTCGGACGCCAGTTGTGCCACAGCCCCGAATTCCGTGGTGCAAACGGGCGTAAAATCCCGCGGGTGGCTGAAGATGATACCATAGCTGTCGCCCAGCCATTCGTGGAAATGCAGCGTTCCAGCCGTGCTGTCGGCGGTGAAATCGGGGGCAACATCGTTGATGCGGATGGACATTGGGGCCTCACAAACAGGTTTCTGAAGTTCGCTGTAGATAGACCAACCGGAACAATCTTTCATCCCCCTGTCCAATTCTCAAAGTAAAGAAGAAGATATTTCTGCCCAAACCAAAGCTGATGAGATAATTTTCCTAGACCGCAGATACTGCTCGTACATCAAATCCTTCAGGGTATCGCGCGTTCAAACCGGCATCACCCGGCTGTCCTGATGTCTTTTCAACCGCGCAGACGTGAAATGCCTCTGCGCAGGGCCACCTCCATCTTGTTCAAAAACCGGGTTACACGAAAGACATCGATGGCGTTGGGTTCATAGGGTGGCTTTGCCTTGCCACCCGCCACTACCAGAAAATCCGAAGCGGGCACTGGTGACACCGGACTGCGTTTTTTCAACCGCTGGACCGTGGCATCCGTCATGTCTTCAAACGGTTTCACCTGACGTCCCAGGATGCGTTCCGCAATCTGCGCGCCCAAGGTCCGGTTCCGGGCACGAAAGGTTGGCACTTCAGGGACGAAGGCCACGAAAGGATCTGCCATTAAAGGCATTGGCCCGAATGCCGCCCGCGCCGATTGCGCACAGGACCGCTCACTGATGCCATAGCGCCAATCGATTGCGCGCAGTTTTTCGACGTCACAGATCGAAATGTCGCGGTAGGCCAGCAGGTTCGGGGCCCGCAACCGGGAATTCCACTGCAGAAACAACCGCGCATCCCCGAAAGGCTGAACTTTCGGACGCCGCCGGGACGAACGGCCTTGGGCAAAAAGCGGGCTGACAAAGGCAAGTCTGCGGTCCAGCATCGTCACAAAAAGATCGTGCATCTCTTCCGCGCCGACAGGGCGGACAACCTGTGCATCATCCTGCAAACTCAGCAGAAAGGGCGTATCGCAGTGGTCAAGCATATGCTGCATGTTCGGATACAGACCGCCGTGCCGCCCTGACACATCCCCCTGTCGGGGAAAAACAAGCTGCACGGATGGTCCCAATGCCGCAATGATCTTGCGGGTTTCGGGATCATCGCTGCCGTCGTCAACGACAACCAGTTGTGCCCCCGGCAAATTACGCTGAACCGACGCCACGCAGTTTGCGAGCCACGGCCCGCGATTGAATGAATAGATGGCAACGGTCAGCCGATCCAATCGGCCACTCCCCGTCGCGCGAGAAAATCCACCGCCGCCCGGTCCTCGACCGCGTCCTTTTCGATATTCGCAACTTTCCGCATGACGCGGCGCAGATGATCAGCATCCGGTGTCGTAAGGTTCGGCCCTCGGGCGATTTTGGCCTGCAGTTCGGCATCAGACCGCGTGTAATAGTGGTTCAGCTGAATATGATCGGCGGAATAGAAGGCGCTTTTCTCCCGTGCCGATCCCGCGAATGTCTTGCCCCTGTCGTTGCAGGTGGCGCTGCTGCCATCCGTCCAGATCTGGTGCACTTTCATTGCAGTGACATGACACGGGTCCACGATCATCTTGAAATTCCGCAAGCCCTTCAAATCGCTCATCGGATCAGGATTGCGCTGCGTGTAATTCGTCAGCACCCCGCCCGCCGGGGCGACCTTGTGACCTGACCGCCCGAACATGTGCCAAGGCAGGCTGATCTGCGCGCAGTGATCCAGACGCGACAAAGCCTCGGTCAGACTGCTGGCCTGTTTTGGCACAAGGAATTCATCCACATCGATATAGGACATCCAGCGATAAGCGCCCCCGAAGTTGCGCGTTGCATGGGCATAGGCCAGTGCCTGATTGTGCAGTTCCGCGCCTCGGCGTTCATCGCGCAGTTTTTGGTTCCAGGGCATCACTGTCAGCAGCCCGGGCGGCAAGGCATCCCGGATCGCCGGAATCGTGTCATCGGTGGAGCCGTTGTCGTAAACATGAAAGTGCCGCACCCCGGCCAGTGCATGAAAGCGGGCCCATTCTGCGATGTGGCGTTCCTCATTCCGCACAATCAAAACAATCGCAATCCCGCTGCGTCCGGGCAGGGGCGCGGGCGGATCGAATGCCAGTGTCGTTATACTGCGGTTGCGCCTAAGAAAGCTGAACATGCGCTTTGTTAGCAGCCCGCCAGCGTCCCGCCAAGTTGGCGAAATTTGATCAAACCGTGACGCGGACAGACTTGCTCAATGTGCGGCAGGGTGGCACGGTTACACATCCAACAGAGGGCGATGCCATGCTGATGAAACGCGATTTTTATATCAATGGTGGTTGGGTTGCCCCCACAATTCCCCGCGATTGCCCGGTCATCGACCCCTCTACCGAAGATCCGTGCGCCGTGATCAGCCTTGGTGGGCAGGCCGATACGGACGCCGCCGTCGCCGCGGCCAAGGTCGCATTCGAGACGTGGTCGGTGACGCCGCCCGACACCCGCGCGGGGTTTGTCAAAGGGATCCTTGGGCAATTTGAACGCCGCGCCGATGAAATGGCGCGGGCGATCAGCCTTGAAATGGGCGCGCCGATTGACATGGCGCTGACTGATCAGGCGGCCTGCCTGCCCTGGCATCTGAAGAATTTCCTGAAGGCGTTTGAGACCATGGAATGGGTCCGCCCGCTGGGCGCCCACGCCCCAAATGACCGGATCGCGCTGGAACCGATTGGGGTGGTCGGCCTGATAACACCTTGGAATTGGCCAATGAATCAAGTGACATTGAAGGTGATTCCGGCGCTGCTGGCTGGCTGCACTTGTGTGCTGAAACCATCCGAAGAGTCGCCGCTATCGTCGATGCTGTTCGCGGAATTCTGCCATGATGCGGGGGTTCCGCCCGGGGTTTTCAACCTTGTGAACGGGGATGGGCCGGGCGTCGGCAGTCAGCTTTCGGCGCATCCGGATGTGGAAATGATCAGCTTTACGGGGTCCACCCGCGCTGGTCGGGCCATTTCTGCGACTGCGGCGCAGACGTTGAAACGGGTGACGCTTGAACTCGGTGGCAAGGGGGCGAACCTGATTTTTGCCGATGCGGATGCGAGGGCGGTTGAGCGGGGAGTGCGGCATATGATGAACAATTCCGGACAGTCCTGCAACGCGCCAAGCCGGATGCTGGTGGAACGGGGGGTGTATGATCAAGCTGTTGAAACGGCTGCAGCAATCGCCAATTCCATCAAGGTCGGACCCGCCAGCGAACCCGGAAAACACATCGGGCCGGTGGTGAACAAACGCCAGTGGGACCAGATTCAGGGTTATATCCAGAAGGGCATCAGCGAAGGTGCGCGCCTTGTCGCCGGGGGGCTTGGGCTGCCGGAAGGGTTGAACAAAGGCTTCTACGTCAGGCCCACGGTGTTTGCCGATGTGGTGCCGGGGATGACCATCGAGCGGGAGGAAATCTTTGGCCCGGTTCTGTCAATCATCCCCTTTGACACCGAAGAGGATGCGGTGCGCATCGCCAATGACACAGCATATGGTCTGGCCAACTATGTCCAGTCGCAGGACGGCGCGCGGCGCAACCGGCTGGCGCGGCGGTTGCGGGCGGGGATGATCGAGATGAACGGCAAATCCCGGGCGGCAGGATCACCCTTTGGCGGGGTCAAGGCGTCGGGCCGCGCCCGCGAAGGCGGGCATTGGGGAATCGAGGAATTTCTGGAGGTCAAGGCAATTTCAGGCTGGGATTCCAGCGCGGAAATGGCGGCGGAATAGGAGTTTTCCGCAGGACCACGGAATTTGCGGCGCGCGGCGCATTAAGCCCATGGGATTGCTTGATAATCAGCGTATTCGATGCGTATTCAACGCGTATTTTTTGCGTATGTTTTGCGTATTACATTCTGCGCAGGTGGGCCGCGTTAACCGTGTGGGACGAATCAGGTGATCTGGCAGGGGTTTTAGGTGCTGATGCATAGTTTTCAGGAATTTCACGCCGGCCACCACCGCCAAAAGTGCTGCCGGGATCGGCGTGCCTGTCGTGCCGGCCGTTCTGCCAGCCTTGTGCCGTCTTTGGATTCATGGGTTGATGGAATATCTTGTGCCAGGACCGGACAATGGCTTTTACCCTTCGCCAGCTTCAGTTTTTCGTCGCCGCCGCCGAGGCGGGGTCGGTTTCGGGCGCGGCACGCGCCTTGTCGATTTCGCAGTCGTCGGTGACGGAGGCGATCCGGGCACTGGAGGACGATCTGGGGGTCACGCTGTTCGACCGGCTGGCGCGGGGATTGGACATCACGCAAAAGGGCAGCGCGTTTCTGCGCAATGCGCGTCAGATCATGGCCGATGTGGCGACGGCGCGCACGGTGTTCGAGGACGAACCCGAAGCGGCGACGGGGCGGCTGTCTTTGGGGGTGACCAGCCTTGTGGCGGGATATGTCCTGTCAGACATTCTTTCGCGGTTCCGGCGCGCCTTTCCGCAGGTGGAACTGTCGGTGATCGAGGATAATGGCGATTATCTTCAGCATCTGCTGATCGGGGGGGAACTGGATGTGGCGGTTCTGCTGACGTCATCGGTCAAGGACCGGCTGGCGCTGCATGTGGAAACGCTGCTGGTGTCGCCCTACCGTTTGTGGCTGCCGCTAGCGCATCCGTTGGCGGCGCAGGAGTCGATCTCGCTGGATGAACTGGCGGGGCAGCCGTTGATCCAGTTGATGGTGGACGAGATTGAAGAATCGACACGTCGCCTGATGGGCGCTTTGGCGGTGAAGCCGCAAATTGCGTTCCGGACCCGCAGTGTGGAGGCGGTTCGTTCTCTTGTGGCAACGGGTGCAGGCCTGGCGATACTGCCGTCGCTTGTCTATCGCCCATGGTCCTTGGAAGGTGACCGGATTGAGACGCGGGATGTGTCGGGCGATCTGCCGTCGGTTCAGGTGGGCCTTGCCTGGCGGCGCGGGGCCCCTTTGGCGGCCCCGGCGCTTAACTTCATCCGGTCGGCGCAGGCGTCGATACCGACGCGTTGATCCATCGGTAAAACCGATAGCATACTTCCGCGTTTTGTTATTGCGAAATGCAGCCATCGCTTTAGCCTGCGGGCATGACCGGAAATCCGGCAGCGCGCGCCAGTTTGGCTGCGGGCCATCTTCAGGGAGTTTTTCATGAAATCCATCAGAATTCTGGGCACATCAGCGCTGTGCATCCTGATTGCGGCGGCACCCGTGTTTGCGCAGGTTGCCGAAATCGGCGCGGGCGAGGGTCAGGTGAACATCGTGGCCTGGCCGGGCTATATCGAGCGGGGCGAGACGGACAAGGCCTATGACTGGGTGACGAAATTCGAGGCGGCGTCGGGCTGCAAGGTGAATGTCAAGACAGCGAACACCAGCGACGAGATGGTCGCGCTGATGAATGAAGGCGGGTTCGATCTGGTCACCGCGTCAGGCGATGCCAGCCTGCGTCTGGTGGCGGGGGGGCGGGTGCAGCCGATCAATACGGCGCTGATCCCGTCGTGGAGCACGGTGGACGCGCGTTTGCAGGATGCACCGTGGCATACGGTTGAGGGGGTGCATTACGGTGTGCCCTATCAGTGGGGGCCGAACGTGTTGATGTACAACACGGAAGTGTTCAAGGAAGCACCGACATCGTGGAACGTGGTGTTCGAGGAGATGAACCTGCCAGACGGTAAGTCGAACAAGGGGCGGGTGCAGGCCTATGACGGGCCGATCCATGTGGCGGACGCGGCGCAGTACCTGATGACGCACAAGCCGGAACTGGGGATCACGTCGCCCTACCAGTTGAACGAGGATCAGTACAAGGCGGCGCTTGACCTGCTGCGGGTGCAGCGGACGCTGGTAAGCCGGTATTGGCACGATGCGTTCATCCAGATG
>JANMDH010000373.1:0-8966 GCA_031376195.1 Gemmobacter sp.
GCCCTGCAACGCCCTGACACGGCAGGGACACGATACCTCGCTGCCGCCGGTTCGCTTTGGTTTGCAGAAATGGGCAAGGCGATGAAGGCCGCGTTTCCGGATCGCAGAATCCCGACGCGCGTTGCCCCGAATTTCATCCTCCGCGTTCTGGCGCTGTTCGACAGTGAACTTCGCGCCATCCTGCCGCAACTCGGCATTATCGAACGCGTCGACAATACCCGCGCGATAACGGAAATGGGAATGACCTTCATTCCCGCTGATCAGGCTGTCATTGCCTCCGCCCGTTATCTTGTCGATCACAAATTGGTCTGAAGTCCGCCCCGCAACCGCGCGCGTTCCGACCCGGGCATGCCCAACTGCGGATGCAAACTGCCCGCAACGGCCCATGCGCACAACATCAACACACCACAGGCGGCAAACACGCCGGACACTGTGGTGAACTGCAAGACAAGCCATGCCAAACCGGGTGTCAGTATTCCTGACACATCGCGGAAACTGGAATAAACCGCCGACATCTCTGTGCGTTCTGACGGCTTGACTGACATCATGAAGGGCAACCCCCCACAAATATCCAGCAGCACAAGAAAGAACGCACCGAAGATCAACACGGCCACCGTGGCAGGCGGATAGGGCGCAAAGACGGTCCCCAGAATGAAACACACCGCCACGCAGAAAAATCCGGTGCGCAACGCGTGACGCACGGATTGCCGCCGGACCCAGCGCAGCATCAAAGGGGCCACGAACAGGAACGAATTCGCGGTGGATGTGGCGATGCCGCCCAGGCTTTCGCTCATCCCGTTCTGCACCGAAAAGATGCCGATATAGACGATGAACACCCACCAGCCGCTGGACCGGATGACCACGAAAAACCAACTTGCGATCAACCGGGGCTGCGAAAAGAAACGGCGCAGATAGACAGCCGGGTTTGGGGATGCGGCCTTGGCCCGGCTGATGATACGCCCGTTGCCAAGCCGCAGAATCCAAAATGTGGCCATCATCACCGACGCAGCGGCAAACACGATGACAAAGGGCAGCCCATGCCAGAATTGAAGCAGAAACACGCCAAGAAAGGGCCCGACAGACCATCCAATGCCGCCGAAGAACAAGCGAAGAGATTCGAGTTTAGAAAGGTCGGGCTTGGCGATGTTATCCATCACATAAGCGTTGTAGCAGACAAAACAGGTGGCTGCGCCCATCGCGTTGAACAGCAGTGCGACGGCGGTGAAATTGCCCCCGACGATGCCCAGAACGGCAGAGGTCACGTAGAACGAGACGCCCAAGGTATAAACCCACCTGCGCGGAATCAGGCGGGTCAGGCCGGGGATCATCAGGCCAGAGAACAACGACAAGATGCCGACGCAGAAATAGATCTGGCTGACAATCACTGCATCACCAAAGGCGCGGTACAGCAGCACGGGATAGACCGACAGGGTAGACCCGCGCACCACCGCCTCGATCCCGCCCAAGGTAGCAAAAGATCTGACACCCGGCGTGGCAGGGCGGGCGGGCAGCCGTATGTGGAAAAGGTCAAAATGCATGATGATATGCCCGCAGATCATACTATCCGCGATCAATAGTCTGTTCCGGGTGCGACATCTGGCGTCAAAACTGGCCGATGGTGGGCGGATTGCAGGGGTATGTGTGTTGCCCCAGACCTCACTCCCAGCCCCTCTCCTAGGCGGAAAGGTGCGTCCGCGCGCTCTTTAATCCCAAGCGCCCCTTTCTCTGCGTTTTACTAAGGATCCGGGAAAGCAGAGCGACTTCCCATATGTTGCAAATACAACACATTCCGTAAATCGTCTTTTTTTCAATGGGTTATATGACTTTCACGCGTGCAAGGTCCACTTCGATCCCTATTTCCCAAATCCAATTTCCCCAACCTCAGGCGCGGGTCTATCGACCAAGCGGCTGGCTTCAGCCCCCCATCATCCCCATCAGCCGCGCCCGCGCCTCTGGCAGCGACTTGCCGCCCAGAACAGGCGCCAATTCCCGCGCCAAAAAATGCCCGGTTATCTTAAGTGCGTCAGCCAGACCATCCCTGCCCCGTCCTGCCAGTATAGGCGGCATCGGGAACAACCTGTCCGCCCATTCACCCGCCGCCGACGCACTCACCGCGCGTCCGGTTCGGGGACTTATATAGGCCAGTCGATCATTCTCCCCGGTCACCGCACAGCTCGTAAGGTCCAGCCCGAACCCCAACTCCTCCAGCAACCGCAATTCCCACGCCAGATAATCCGGCTGCCACCCCGCCTCCGCCAGCCGGTCCAGCAGCCCCCCCGTCACCCGCCATAAATCCCCATGCGCCTCACGTTCCGGCAGCGACACCCGCAGCAAGGCGCACACCGAATTCAGCGCCGCCAACGCCTGCCTGTCGCTCATCAACCCCGCCCGCGACCGCAGGGGTTCCAACGTGAAGGCCCCGATATGATCCTCCAGCCGCGCGCGCCACACCACTGCCAATTCCGCCCCCGGCTGCAGGATCGGCGCAATCCGGCGGGACGTACCGCCCCGCACGACGCCCGCATGCCGCCCATGCCCCGCGGTAAACACCTCAACAATCGCCGAGGATTCACCATGCGGGCGCACTGAAAGCACCGTCCCCTGATCCTGCCATTCCATCATCCGACTATCGGGCGGCCCCGCGCGCTAGTCCAGCCCCGGCTGATCCAGAAGGGTGCGCCCGCCGCGATCTTCAACCTCGATCACCCACAGGTCAGGGTCACGCCCGCGCTGCCGCCCTATCGCCGCATCAACCGCCGCCTCGTCCCCCTCGGCCAGCACCACCCAAACCCGCGAATCGGACATCAGATCGAAAGACCGCTGCCAAACCCGCGCCTGCCCGTCGAGCGTGGCAAGTTTCACCAGAACAGCACCAGCCGATCCATCGCCCCGCGCAATCACATAGGCGGGAATATTCGCCAGCCGCAGGCGGTTCAGATAAGCCGATACCCATAGTTCGGAAGTCAGACGCGGGATCACCGCAGTGCCACTTCGGCGTTATTTGATGTCGCCATCCTTGAAATCCAGTCCCATTTCGGAATAGCGCTCAGCCTCGTCCAGCCAACCGGGCCGCACTTTCACTTGCAGGAACAGATGCACAGTTCGGTCCAGAAAGCCCGAAATCTCTGCCCGCGCCGCCTGACCGATTGCCTTGATCGTTTCACCCCCGTTGCCCAGAACGATGCCTTTATGGCCATCCCGCGCCACATAGATGATCTGATCAATCCGCGTCGATCCGTCCGCCTTGTCTTCCCAGGCTTCGGTTTCCACCGTCAACTGATAGGGCAGTTCTTCGTGCAAGCGTAGGGTCAGCTTTTCCCGCGTCATTTCCGCAGCAATCATCCGCATCGGCAGGTCGGCAATCTGATCCTCCGGGTAGAACCACGGCCCTACCGGCAGCTCGCTTGCCAGCCAGTCGCGCAACTTGTCCACGCCGTAACCCTTTTCCGCAGAAATCATGAAGGTTTCCACAAACGGGAATGCCTCGTTCAAATCCGACGCCAGACCCAACAGAACCTCGGCCCGAACCCGATCAATCTTGTTGATCGCCAGTGCCACCGATTGCCCGCGCGGAATGCGGTCGCGCATCGAAGAAATGATCGCCTTGACCCCCTCTGTCATGCCCCGGTGCGCCTCCACCAGCAGCACAATGATATCGGCATCCGCTGCCCCACCCCAGGCTGCCGCGACCATCGCCCGGTCCAACCGGCGGCGCGGGCGGAACAGGCCCGGTGTGTCGACGAATACGATTTGTGCCGATCCTGCCATGCAGACCCCACGAATACGGGCACGCGTCGTCTGCACCTTGTGGGTCACGATGCTGACCTTGGCCCCCACCATCTTGTTTAGCAGGGTCGATTTTCCGGCATTCGGCTCGCCAATCAGCGCGACAAATCCAGCGTGTGTGACGGGCTCAGTCATTCCGTATCCTCCAACCGCTGCAACAGCAGCCGTGCCACGGCCTGCTCAGCCGCCCGTTTCGTTCCGGCCACCGCCTCGGCGCTGCCCAATCCATCCAATGTCACTGCCACCGTAAACATCGGCTGATGATCCGGCCCGCTGCGCGCCAATTCGATATATACTGGCGGGGCAAGCCCCCGCCCCTGCGCCCATTCCTGCAACGCAGATTTAGCGTCCCGCGCGTCCAGATCGCTGACCTTGGCAATCCGGTCGCCCCACAGCCGCAGCACCATCGCCCGCGCACCTTCAAATCCCGCGTCCAGATGCACCGCCGCAATCACCGCCTCAAGTGCGTCACCCAGCAAGGCATCTTTGCGCCGTCCACCGGAAATCATCTCTGACCGGCCCAGTTTCAGCACATCGCCCAACCCGATCTCGCGTGCGACATCTGCACAGGTTTCAAGGCGCACAAGGGCATTCAATCGCGGTGCAAGCTGCCCTTCGGTCGCTGTCGTGTCGGCAGACGACAGGGCTTCGGCCATGGTCAGGGCCAGAACCCGGTCGCCCAGAAATTCCAGCCGTTCGTTCGACGCACGGGTCGGGGCTGAAATCGACGAATGCGTCAGCGCCCGCACCAACAGGTCGGCCTGTCGAAAACTGTGCCCGATCCTGCCCTGAAACGCCAAAAGATCGGAGCCGAGCTTCACTCCACTGCCTTGAAAAAGCGGTCCGCACGCCAAGTCCAGAAGAACAGCAAGGACCGTCCTGCCGAGGAGAACATGATGCGATCCGCGCGTCCGATCAGATATTCAGCAGGTACGAAACCCACGCCCCCAACGGCCTGACCATACCGGCTGTCCAGACTGTTGTCGCGGTTGTCGCCCATAAAAAAGTAATGGCCTGCGGGCACCGTAAACAGATCCGTGTTGTCCCCGAAATTACCCGTTTCGATGTTCAGGATGTCGTGCACCCGCCCCTCTGGCAGCGTTTCGCGAAACCGGGTAGAGGTGCAGATGCCGCCAGTTCCCACTGGGCCGTTTTCACAACGGGGCGTTTCCTGCATCGGCCCCTGTTTTTCAAACACCTCTTCAAATGTGCCGGCAGGTTCTTGTGGAACGGCTGTGCCGTTCAGAAAAACGACGCCGTCCTTCACCTGAACCGTATCACCAGGCAGCCCCATCAGGCGCTTGATGAAATCGGCTCCGTTCACCGGATGCCGGAACACCACCACATCGCCCCGTACGGGATCGCTGGCCAGAATGCGGCCGGAAATCGGGCAAAGCGAAAACGGACAGGAATATCGAGAATAGCCGTAGGCCATTTTGTTCACGAAAAGGAAATCACCGATCAGCAGCGTGTCTTTCATGCTCGCCGACGGAATCCAGAAGGGTTGAAACAGCAGGGTGCGGAAGACCCCCGCAATCAACAGGGCATAGACGATGGTCTTTATCGTCTCGACGATCCCGCCTTCGGTTTTTGCCGTGCTGCGCGTCATGCTGTCTGTTCCCTATGCGCCCTTCAAACCGGGCCAATCCGTGCCGCGCTACATGCGCGCCCTGCCGGGGCGTGTCAAGTTTGCAGGGGCGAATGGCCGCCGATCTGCGCCCGCGATATCAAAGAAAAGACCGGGCAAACCGCCCGGTCCTTTCGCCGTCATTCAGAAAGATCAGGCGAGCGTTCGCTGCACTTCTTCGCGTTCGAAAATTTCGATCACGTCGCCTTGGCGGATGTCTTCATAGCGTTCAAATGCCATCCCACATTCCTGGCCTGATTGCACTTCTTTCACTTCGTCCTTGAAGCGTTTCAGTGTTTTCAGCGTCCCTTCGTGGATCACGACATTGTCGCGCAGCAGACGCACACCAGCCGACCGGCGCGCAATGCCTTCGGTCACGATACAGCCGGCAACCATGCCGATGCCCGTCACCTTGAACACCTCTTTGATCTGCGCATAACCGATAAAGGTTTCGCGCACTTCGGCCTTGAGCAAGCCCGAAGCCGCCGCCTTGATGTCATCAACAAGGTCATAGATCACGCTGTAATAGCGGATTTCCACACCCTTTTGATGCGCACTGGTCCGCGCCGAGGCGTTGGCCCGCACGTTGAAGCCGATGATTGGCGCATGGCTGGCTTCTGCCAGACCAACATCCGTATCGGTGATCGCACCCACGCCGTAATGCAGGATACGCACCCGCACTTCATCGTTACCGATCTTTTCCAGTGCTTGGACAATCGCCTCGGATGAACCCTGAACATCGGCTTTGACCAGAATCGGCAATTCAGAAACCGACTGGTCCGCCTTAGCCTTGGCCATCAGCTGCTCCAGGGTCGTTGCCGCCCCTGCCGCAGCCCGTTTGTCCTTGGTCGCCTTTTCACGATAGGCTGCGATTTCACGCGCCTGCGCTTCAGTCTCAACCACGTTCAGAACGTCGCCAGCAGACGGTGTTCCCGTCAGGCCCAACACTTCGACCGGAACCGCAGGGCCCGCTTCGTCCACACGTTCGCCCTTGTCGTTCACCAGCGCGCGCACTTTGCCCCATTGTTCGCCGACAACGAAAATATCGCCTTTGCGCAAAGTGCCGTTCTGCACCAGAACGGTTGCCACCGGCCCACGCCCCACATCCAGCTTTGCCTCGATCACCGCACCCGATGCTGCGCGCTGCGGGTTTGCCTTCAGATCCAGAATTTCGGCCTGCAGCGCGATGCTTTCCAGCAACTTATCGATGCCGAGACCGGTTTTCGCCGAAACTTCGACGTCCAGCACATCACCCGACATTGCTTCGACCACCACTTCGTGCTGCAGCAGATCGGTGCGCACCTTCGTCGGGTTCGCGTCGTGCTTGTCGATCTTGTTGATCGCCACGATCATCGGCACTTTCGCTGCTTTCGCGTGTTTGATCGCCTCAATCGTCTGCGGCATCACGGCATCGTCTGCCGCAACAACCAGCACCACGATATCCGTCACTTGCGCGCCACGTGCCCGCATCGACGTGAACGCCGCGTGACCGGGCGTATCCAAGAACGTCAGCTTGGCCCCACTGTCGGTCGTCACCTGATAAGCACCGATGTGCTGGGTGATTCCGCCCGCTTCGCCAGACACCACCGATGTTTTTCGGATCGCGTCCAGAAGACTGGTTTTGCCATGATCGACATGGCCCATGATCGTCACGATCGGCGGGCGTGTAATCAGGTTTTCTTCGGCGTCCACAATCGTGTCGATCACCTGTTCAACGTCCGAATCCGAAACTCGCACCGCTTTGTGGCCGAATTCCTCGATCACCAGTTCTGCCGTATCGGCGTCGATGGCTTCGTTCATGGTGACCATCATGCCCATCTTCATCAGGCTTTTGACCACATCCGCCGCGCGTTCCGCCATCCGGTTCGCCAGTTCCGACACCACGATGGTTTCGGGCAACTGCACATCGCGCACCTGCTTTTCGGATTTCTGACCCAGACCCAGCGCCTTGGCCCGGGCCTTTTCCTGTTTGCGCTTCATCGCGGCAAGGCTGCGCGTGCGCCCGCCTTCACCCGCCAGCGCATCATTCAATGTCAGCTTGCCCGAACGTCGCGCATCTTCGGCGGTTTTCGCCTTGGCGTTGCGGTCACGGTCACCTGCCGCCCGATCATCGCGTTCGCGGTCTGTCTTGCGCGGGCCAAGCGCGGGCTTCAGCGACGCTGGCCCCCGTTCGTCAATAGCAGGCGTTGCCGCCCCTGCAGCCGCGGGTTTCCGCGATGTGGAGGTTGAGGGCGATGCCTGTTCCGCACGTTCCGCCCGGATCTCAGCCTCGGCCTTGGCGCGCGCTTCTTCAGCGGCTTTCACCTTGGCGGCTTCGACAATTTCCCGTTCTTCGCGTTCTTTCGTCTCGATCTCGACCCGGCGCTTTTGCCGATCTTCTTCGCGAACCCGGTCATCTTCGACCCGCTTGATCGCATCTTCCGCTTCGCGTGCTTTTGCAGCTTTCAAGGCTGACAAGCGGCGTTCCATTTCCGCATCGGAAATGCCCGCCGGGCGTTTGGAGGGGTCACCCAGATGAGCGTTCGATCCGGTGGTCACCGTGGCCCCGGGTGCGCCGGGTTTCGGGGGCACCATCACGCGCTTGCGCTTGGTTTCCACCAGCACACTTTTTGTCCGTCCGTGGCTGAAGCTTTGCTTCACCTGACCCGGCCGTGGCGCGCCGCCGCCAAGACCCAGAGGTTTTTTGCCGTCAGTATCCGTCATGCGTCTGTCTTATCCCTTCCGGCGATCACGTCGCCGACCTGCCCGCGCAATCCTGCGAGCTTCGCCGCTTCCTCTACAACACGTTGCGTGAGTCCGCCAGCGCTGAGCGCGCCGTGTATCGCATGTTCCCGCCCGAAGGACAAACCCAATTCCCCGGCTGTCAGACAACCGATGAACAGGCCCGTCTTTTCGGGGGGGCGCAGCTTGGACTTGCCCCGTTCTGATCCGTCACTGGCTTGAATCAGCACCACGGCGGTGCCTTTCATCAGCCAGTCCTTTACCTTTTCATAGCCGGTGATCGCGTCACCCGCCTTGCGCGCCAGACTGATCAGGTCGACCACCCGGCGCAGCACCAGCGTCTCCACCAGGTCGGCCAATCCGTCGGGCACTTTGACCGGCTGTTTGGCGGCGCGGGCAAACAGGCCTTTGGCCGCCGCCTTTTCAATCGCCTTGCGATCTGCGCCGACATAAAAACCCCGGCCCGGCAGGCGGCCCAAGATATCAGGGACCACCTGCGCCTCTGGCCCCACAGCAAAGCGGATCAGGCCTGATTTTGGCCCGCTTTCCCCGGTGACGATGCAACGCCGCTCCGGTTCGTCCTGTTCGCTATCCCGAGCCCCGCGTGTCATCGCGCTGATTCCGAAGCCTGAAATCAGGCTTCGGCCTCCTCGATCGCTTCGGCCTTGGGTTCCAGCTCGGTCGGGTCCACCCAACCCAGCATCACCCGCGCGGTCATCACAAGATGCTGTGCTTCCTCCAGCGACATATCGAATTTCTCCAGAACGCCTTCATCCTTGACCCGCGCACCGTTCACCGTTGTCCAGCCGCCCGCCAGTTCCCAATCCGCACA
>JANMDH010000384.1:0-8291 GCA_031376195.1 Gemmobacter sp.
GCACCAGATCAGGGTCATCCACAGCGTCCCGCTCCGGGTGAAACGCGATCCCTGCACCCGCGCGCATCGCCGCCTCGGTCGCTGCCTGTTCCGTCACGCGGTAGGTGATGCAATCGGGCGGGACCATTTCGTTCAGCCACATGTAGAACGGCGCGCGATTGTTCAGATTGTCCATCGCAATGAACCGGTGTTTCGGAAAGTCCGGCGTGCCGTTCGGCATCCCGTTGGCCGCGACATAGGATTTCGACGCATAAAGCCCCCAGCGCAGCCGCGCCAAAGGCTGCACCACGTTGTCCGGCTCCTGCGGTGCCGCCCCCGCCCGGATTGCCACATGCGCCTCGCCGTAATCCAGCCGGAACACGCGCATGTCCGACAGATAACGCACGATGACGCCCGGATGCTCTGCCTGAAACGATGCCATGATCGGTGTCATCAGGCCCGCAATGCCCGCAATCGTCGTCACCACCAGTTCGCCCGTCACCGTTTCACCCTGCCCCTTGATCCGGCTGGCAAGCTGGCTGAACTGTTCTTCGGTGGCCTTGGCAATGCTCAGCAGGTCGCGCCCTGCCTCGGTCGGGGTATAACCCCGCGCGTGCCGTTGAAACAGCCGCGCGCCCAGACGTTTTTCCAACGCATCGATATGGCGGATCACTGTCGCATGATGCACACCCAGAACATCGGCAGCACCCGAAACGGTGCCCATGCGCGCCACCTGAAACGCGGTGCGGATTTCATCCCAGTTTTCCATGCGGCGCTGTCCCCAGAGGCTGACACCATAGATGCAATCCGCGCCCGCAGGTGCAAGGGGATTTTGCGGGCACCTATCCCCCCGTGTCAGCAATCACAGACCTGACCACACGCGCAGACCATCGTTCGCCCTTGACTCTGTCCCCCCGCAAGCCTATCCGCCATCACCATTCCCGGAGGCGTCAGGCTTCCGGTCCCATGGCCAAAGGCCGGGATCGCCATCCGTCAGCGCGCTGCGCCCACGGGTGTCATACCGCTTTGGGCTTGGACCCGCTGCCGCCGGACACCATATCCGGCCCAAGAACGCAGAAGACAACCGCAACTGCCCATGGGGGTGCCGATGTTTGAAAACCTATCCGAACGCCTAGGCAGCGTTTTCGACCGGCTGACCAAGCAGGGCGCCCTTTCCGATGCCGACGTCGCCACCGCCCTGCGCGAAGTGCGCACCGCTTTGCTGGAGGCGGACGTCTCCCTGCCCGTTGCCCGTGATTTCGTCGCCCGCGTGCAGGAAAAGGCGACGGGCCAGTCGGTCACCCGTTCGATCACCCCCGGCCAGCAGGTCGTCAAGATCGTCCATGACGAACTGATCCGCGTCTTGTCCGGCGACGGCCCTGCCGATGCGATGAAGATCGACAACCCGCCCGCCACGATCCTGATGGTCGGTCTGCAAGGCTCCGGCAAGACCACCACCACCGCGAAACTGGCCAAGCGTCTGACGGATCGCCAAGGCAAACGGGTGCTGCTCGCCAGTCTCGACACCAACCGCCCCGCCGCGATGGAACAGTTGGCAATCCTCGCCGCTCAGATCGGCGTGGATTCACTTCCCATCGTCAAAGGCGAATCCGCCCCCCAGATCGCAAAACGCGCCAAGACCCAGGCCGCGATGGGCGGCTACGATGTCCTCTTCCTCGATACCGCAGGCCGTCTGCACATTGACGAAACGCTGATGGCCGAAGTGCAGGCCGTCCGCGACATCGCCCAGCCCCGCGAAACCCTGCTGGTCGTCGATGGCCTGACCGGGCAGGATGCTGTCAACGTCGCCACCGAATTCGATGGCAAGGTCGGCATCACCGGCGTCGTCCTGACCCGGATGGACGGCGATGGCCGTGGCGGCGCGGCCCTTTCCATGCGGGCGGTGACAGGCAAGCCGATCCGCTTTGTCGGCCTTGGCGAAAAGATGGACGCGCTGGAAACGTTTGAGCCGGAGCGTGTTGCAGGCCGCATCCTCGGCATGGGCGACATCGTCGCACTGGTCGAACGTGCGCAGGAAACGTTCGAGGCTGAACAAGCCGAACGCATGATGAAACGCTTCCAGAAGGGTCTGTTCAACATGAATGACCTCAAGGCCCAGCTGGAACAGATGATGAAGATGGGCGGTATGCAGGGCGTCATGGGCATGATGCCCGGCATGGGCAAGATGCAGGCCGCCGCCGCCGAGGCGGGCTTTGACGACAGGATGCTGAAACGCCAGATCGCCCTGATCAACGCAATGACGAAAAAGGAACGGGCAAACCCCGATCTGCTGGCGGCAAGCCGCAAGAAACGCGTCGCGGCAGGCTCGGGGCTGGACGTGTCGGAACTGAACAAATTGCTGAAACAGCACCGCCAGATGGCCGACATGATGAAAAAGATGGGCAAGGGCGGCATGATGAAACAGGCCATGAAACAGATGATGGGCAAGGGCGGACTGCCCGACCCGTCAAAAATGGACCCCGCGCAGCTGGAAGAAGCGGCCCGCGCCATGAAAGGCCAGATGGGCGGCGGATTTCCCGGCATGCCACGCGGCGGCATGACCTTGCCAGCCGGTTTGTCGGGGCTGATGAAAAAGAAATGATGTCGAGGACACACGAACTTTCTGGGAAAATTCAGGCCGGGGCGGGCTGTCCCTGCGCGGCCGGTGATTTTTCGCAGAAAAATCGTGCGGGGGCCGCGCCATGATCGCCCCCACCCTGCAGACCGAACGCCTGATCCTGCGCATGCCGGTCCTTGCGGACTTTGAGCCACGCGCGGAATTCGCGGCCTCCGAACGCTCCGTCTGGGAAGGCGGCCCCACAGACCGCATCGACTGCTGGCGGCAGTTCGCCTCGGATGTTGGTGCTTGGGCCCTGCTTGGCTACGGCCCCTTTTCCCTGCAGGACCGCGTGACAGGCGATTATCTGGGCGAGGTGGGCATCTATCACCCCGTGAATTTCCCCCGGCCCGAACTCGGCTGGTTCGTCGTTCCTGCCGCCGAAGGCAAGGGCATCGCCGCCGAAGGTGCCCGCGCCGTGATGCGCTGGGTGCGCCAGACCTTTGGCTGGGATTACACCGTCAACTACATCGACCCCGGTAATGCCCGCTCCATCGCCCTTGGCCTGCGGCTCGGCGGTGTGATCGACCCCAGCCTGCTGGGCTGCGATCCGGGCGATGTGGTGATCCGGCACAATCTGCGGGGGCTGGAATGATCGTGCTGTGGCAAACGCTCAATCGCGGCGTCGTCTGGCGGCGCTTTCTGATGCGCGATCAGGATACGAACGTACGCACGTCGGGAAGACGTTTGGAAGACGTGCGGAAGACACCGAAAGGGGCCATGTGATGGACGCCACAACCCGCGCCGCTGACCTTCTGCGCGAACACCGCGATGCCATCGACAGGCTCGATGCGATCCTTGTCTACACGCTGGCTGAACGGTTCAAGCAGACCCAGTCGGTGGGCAGGCTGAAGGCCGAACACAACCTGCCGCCGTCCGACCCCGCGCGCGAGGCGACCCAGATGGCGCGGCTGGATCAACTGGCAAAAGAGGCCAACCTCGACCCCGAACTGGCCAAGAAATTCCTGACCTTCATCATATCCGAAGTCATCAGGCATCACGAGAAACTACAGAAATAACCGTGGGTTATCCCCGGTGACAACAAACCTGAAGGAGAACTGCAATGTCTATGAAAATCCGTCTGGCCCGTGGTGGCAGCAAAAAGCGTCCGTTCTATTCCATCGTGGCAACTGACAGCCGCATGCCGCGCGACGGGCGGTTTCTGGAAAAGCTGGGGACGTACAACCCGCTGCTCGCCAAAGACAGCGAAGATCGTGTGCGCATGGACGTGGAGCGTGTAAAGCATTGGCTGGGCCAGGGCGCACAGCCAACCGACCGGATCGCCCGGATGCTGGAAGCAGCTGGAATTGTTGAGAAAAAAGTCAGAAGCAACCCCAAAGCCGCCGTCCCGGGCAAGCGTATGGCTGATCTCGCGGCCAAAAAAGCGGCCCGTGCGGCAGCCCCAGCCGCAGCCCCTGTCGTCGAAGCCGAGACGGCTGCTGCCGAAGAGTGATCCTTTTATGCACGGCCCATGAACTGGGCCGTGCCTTCCTTTTTGATTGGCAGAAATGGCCATGATCCGACGCGTCATCACACTCGCCCTGTGCAGTGCAGCTTTTTGGGGCGGGATGAAATTTGAACGTTTTCAAAATATTGATGCCTGTCTGGACGCTGGCGGCATGCTGAACACGCAATCAGTCTGTATCGGGGGGGCACCATGACGGACCGGATCATCGTCGGGGCGATTGCAGGATCCTTCGGGGTGCAGGGCGAGGTTCGCCTGAAGTCCTTCTGCGCCGATCCTGCCGCGATTGCAGGCTACGGCCCGCTTTATATCGAAGATGGCTCGCGGTCGTTCAAGGTGAAACTGACCAAGGCCGTGTCGGGCGGTCTGGGCGCGCGTCTGACCGGGATCGCGACCAAGGAACAGGCCGACGCCCTGCGCGGAACCAGCCTGTTTGCCGATCGCGACAAACTGCCCCGTTTGCCCGATGACGAATTCTACCACGCTGATCTGATCGGCCTTACCGTTAAAGACCCCGGTGGCGCACTGATCGGCACCGTACAGGCCGTGCACAATCACGGGGCCGGCGATCTGTTGGAAATATCCGGGCCGGGCATGAAAACCTCGCTTCTTCTGCCCTTCACCAAGGCCGCGGTGCCAACCGTTGATCTGGCGGCCCGCATCATCATCGCCGACCCGCCGGAGGAGGCGGAGTGACAGACACCCCGCCGCCCCGCGCGTTGAAATCCCATGGCCGCCTGCTCATGCAGCCCTCCGCCAAGCCGCGCGATCTGATGGCGCCGCAGGTGGTCAAGGGCGCATGGCGGGCCAGGATTATCACGCTGTTCCCAGATGCCTTCCCCGGTACGCTCGGCCTGTCCCTGACGGGCAAGGCCATGGATATGGGCCTTTGGTCGCTTGAAACCATCGATCTGCGCACATTCGGCGAGGGCAGGCACCGCAACGTCGATGACAGCCCCGCAGGCGGCGGCGCGGGCATGGTGCTCCGCCCCGACGTCATCGCCGCCGCCTTGGACCACGCCGCCATCGGCACCCCGCCGGACCGTGCGCGCTGGCCCGTGATCTATCTTTCTCCGCGCGGAACCCCCTTCACCCAGTCCATGGCGCAGGCATGGTCGCAGGCGGATGGCCTGACCCTGCTCTGCGGTCGTTTTGAAGGTGTGGATCAGCGGGTAATCGACGCCTACGCCATTCAGGAAGTCAGTCTGGGGGACTTCGTTCTGACGGGGGGAGAGATTGCAGCACAAGCCTTGATTGATGCGACAGTGCGACTTATACCCCGCGTCATCGGGAATCAGGCATCCACCGAAGAGGAATCCTTTTCGGGCGGTCTGCTTGAGTTTCCGCAATACACTCGGCCGACCGACTGGCAAGGCCGCGCGATACCGGAGATCCTTCAATCCGGCCATCACGCGAACGTCGCCACCTGGCGGAAAGCCATGGCCGAAAGGCTGACGAAAGAACGCAGGCCTGATCTCTGGCGGGCTTACTGTGCGGCGCATGGTAGGGACCCGAATGAAGACCAAGAGCAATAGGGCGGCATCATCTTTGGGGAATACCCCAAGCAACGAAAGGAACCGCGATGAACCTTATCGCACAGATTGAGGCGGAGCAGATTGCGACGCTGGGCAAGAAGATCCCGGATTTCAAGGCCGGGGATACCGTGCGCGTCGGCTATAAAGTCACCGAAGGCACGCGGTCACGTGTGCAGGCCTATGAAGGCGTCGTGATCGGGCGCAAGGGCGGCATGACCATTTCCGCCAGCTTTACCGTGCGCAAGATCAGCTTTGGCGAAGGTGTGGAACGGGTGTTCCCGCTGTATTCCACGAACATCGACAGCATCGATGTGGTGCGTCGCGGGCGTGTGCGCCGGGCAAAACTGTATTACCTGCGCGATCGTCGCGGCAAATCGGCCCGGATCGTGGAAGAAACCAACTACAAAGCCAAAGACGCCGAGTAAGGAGCAGGAAGATGAGAAAAGAGATTCATCCCGAATATCACCTGATCGACGTCAAGATGACGGACGGTTCCATATTCCAGACCAAAACCACCTGGGGCAAGGCCGGCGATCAAATGGCGCTCGACATCGACCCGCTGGCGCATCCCGCCTGGACGGGCGGCAATGCCAAACTGATGGATACCGGCGGCCGCGTGTCGAAGTTCAAGAACAAATACGCAGGTCTGGGGTTCTGATCCGCCCGATCCGGGCATTGGAAACCGAACAGATTTCAAGGGCGCGCCGCAAATGGCGCGCCTTTTTCGTGGGACGTGACACGTTCCTTGGGGGGCGGAATTGGCGCATATCATCGTTGTGGGCAACGAAAAGGGCGGGTCGGGTAAATCCACGACCTGCATGCATGTTGCCACGGCCTTGGCGCGGATGGGCAAGCGGGTCGGGGCACTTGACCTTGACTTGCGCCAGAAAAGCTTTGGACGCTATATCGAAAACCGTCGGGCGTGGCTGATAAAATCCGGTCTGGCACTTGCAACCCCGGATTACCGCGAACTGCCCGAGATTGAGGCGGCGGATGTGCCTGCGGGCCAGAATATCCACGATCTGCGCCTGTCGGCTGTCTTGGCGGCACTGGAACCTGACAGCGACTTCATCGTGATCGACTGCCCCGGCAGCCACACGCGGCTTAGCCAGATGGCCCACAGTCTGGCCGATACCCTGATCACCCCATTGAACGACAGCTTTATCGACTTTGATCTGCTGGGACGCGTTGATCCCGACACCAACCGCGTCCTTGGCCCGTCGATTTATTCCGAAATGGTCTGGGCCGCTCGCCAGTCCCGCGCGCAGGCGCAAATGAAGCCGATTGACTGGATCGTCGTGCGCAATCGGCTGGGCGTGCAGGCGATGCACAACAAGAAAAAGGTCGGGGCGGCACTGGAGGAGTTGTCGCGTCGGATCGGGTTTCGCTTCGCCTCCGGCTTTTCCGAACGCGTCATTTTCCGGGAACTGTTCCCCCGCGGGCTGACCCTGTTGGACTTGCGCGACATCGGCGAAGGGCAGTTGAACCTGTCGAACATCGCCGCCCGACAGGAAGTGCGTGACTTGCTGCGTGAACTCAGGCTGCCCGGGCTCGGGGACGCGCTTTGAACACGGCGGTCTGGCCGATCCGGGTCGGCTGAACGCGGGCGAGGCGGTTCAAACCCATCGAAAACGAATCCTGATCTTGTTTCGTGGATTTGCCGACATTCAACAGAGCTTTCAGGAAACGCATCTTAGTCACCTCGTTCTGGGGTTTTCGTGTCACCAGATTTGCGGCTACTCGCGGCGAAATTGGGGCACACGCGGGGATTGAAATAGGTGATACTAAGGCCGCGTTTCACGTGCGTGGTCAATCGGGCAGGTTTGGGTCCGATAACTCGTGTTCCAGGAAACGTTCCAAGGCATCCAGGTCCAGCGGCGCATACTGCCCGAATCCCTGCATCCAGACCGATGCATCGCGCAACGCATCGGGTTCCAGTTTGCACCAGATCACCCGCCCCCGCCGTTCCCGGCTGATCAGGCCTGCGTCCGACAGAACCGCAAGGTGTTTGGAAATCGCGGCCAGCGACATGGCAAAAGGTTCCGCCACATCGGTCACTGCCATGTCATCCTCCAGCAGCATGCCAAGGATTGCCCGCCGGGTCGGGTCGGCAAGGGCCGCGAAAATGGTATCAAGCGGGTTTGTCATTCCCGCAGCATTGGCGGGCTGTGCCGGGATGGTCAACCATTTGGTTGAATATGCTGCCGTCACCGGTTGCGCAGCATGGGTGTCAAACTGCCAAGGATGCGGCCAAAGGATCACCAGAATAATGCATCATAAACAGTTGGTTGCGCGATTTTTTCGAACCAGTCTGCCTGCTTGACTCCTGCCTGCCCTCTCACTAGGTTCCGGCCAACTGTGGAAGTGTGGGATCTGATGGAACCTGACCCTGACCCTGATCGACTGCGCGCTTTGGAGGCGCGGTTGGCCAAGGTCGCTGTCCAACCGAAGGCACCGCAGACTGACACGGGCAAGGCGTTTTCGCAGGGTGAAGTGGCCTGGCGGATGGTGATCGAACTGGTGTCGGGAATGCTTCTTGGCCTGTCGATCGGATACGGGCTGGATTACGTTTTCGGCACGATCCCCATCTTCCTGATCATCTTTTCTTTGCTGGGTTTTGCGGGGGGTGTCCGCACGATGATGGGCACCGCACGCGAGCTGAATGAAAAAACTGCGGGGCAACCTGCAAAGACAA
>JANMDH010000386.1:0-1598 GCA_031376195.1 Gemmobacter sp.
GGCCATGACGCCGACGATGGCCCGGCCGACATGCCCGGCGCCCCAGACCCAAAGCGGGCTGAGGGGGCGGGCTGCGGGTTCGATCATCCAGCCCTGAACAAGGCCAGGTTCGGGCAGGATCCCCTGATCGCGCGCCCGGGACAGGATCCGCCTGACCGCGAGCGGCAGGGGTGAGGCGTCGACAGGGCGGGCAATCACATCCTGCCCGGACAGCGGCGCCACCATTGCCGCGCTGTAAACTTCGGTCAGCAAAGTGACGGCCCCGCCGCAGCACTGACCAAGGGCCGGGCCGAGCGGTAGGCGGTCCAGCCTGTTGCCGCCGCGCGCCAGCATCCCGCGCGCCGCCTGCACCGCCTGCCATTCCAGGGCCCCGCCGCCGATGGTGCCGGATTGGCCGCCAGACGCATCTTCGCCCCAGACCAGCATCGCCGCCCCGACTTCGCGCGGGGTCGAGCCTGCGACGGCGGCGACAACGATGCGGGCGACGATGCCGTGCCGGGCCACTGCATCCTGAAGGGCTGTCAGATCAAACATGGCGCACCCGTTCCACCGCCCAAAGCACCCGTTCCGGTGTCGCGGGGGCATCGAGGGCGGGATAAACCGATCCATCCCCGCAAGCCGCCACCGCGTCTGACAAGGCCATCAGGGCCGAAATCGCCAGCATCAGGGGCGGCTCGCCCACCGCCTTGGATTTGCCCACCGTCGCCTCGCGGTTTTCGCGCCCCCACAGGGCCACGTTGAACACCGCTGGGCGGTCGGACACGGCGGGGATTTTATAGGTGCTGGGCGCGTGGGTTTTCAGGTTGCCCTGATCATCCCAGACCAGTTCTTCGGTCATCAGCCAGCCTGCGCCCTGAACGTAAGCGCCTTCGATCTGGCCGATGTCGAGAGCGGGGTTCAGGCTGGCCCCCGTGTCATGCAGGATGTCGGTGCGCAGGATGCGGTTTTCGCCGGTCAGGCTGTCGATCACCACTTCGGTCACGGCGGCACCGTAGGCGAAATAGAGGAAGGGCCGGCCCGACCCGCGCTTGCGGTCCCAGGTGATCTTGGGCGTGGCATAGAACCCGGTCGAGGACAGCGATACCCGCGCCATGTAGGCGAGGGCTGCCACATCGGCGAAGGGATATTCCGCCCCGGCCACCCGCACCCGGCCCCCTGCAAACACCACATCCGCCGCCCGCGCCTGATGTTTCGCGGCCAGCGCGTCGGCCATCCGGTCGCGCACGATCACCGCCGCATTGCGCGCGGCCATGCCGTTCAGGTCCGACCCCGAACTTGCCGCCGTGGCCGATGTGTTCGGCACCTTACCCGTGTCTGTCGCGGTGATCTTTACCGCGCCGGTATCTACCCCGAACACGTCCGCCACGACCTGCGCCACCTTCTGGTTCAGGCCCTGACCCATTTCTGTGCCGCCATGGTTCAGATGGATGGACCCGTCCTGATAAACATGCACCAATGCCCCTGCCTGATTGAGCCAGGTGAGCGTGAACGAGATCCCGAACTTCACTGGCGTCAGCGCGATGCCGCGTTTCAGAACGGAGCTTTTCGCGTTCCAGTCGGCAATGGCGGTCTTGCGTGCGGTGTAGTTGCTTGAGGTT
>JANMDH010000403.1:0-2675 GCA_031376195.1 Gemmobacter sp.
CGACATCACGGTGGCGTCGGAAGTGATGGCGATCCTGTGCCTGTCGAACGATCTGGACGATCTGCAAAAGCGGCTGGGCGATATCGTGGTGGCCTACACGCGCGAGAAAAAGCCGATCTATGCGCGCGATATCAAGGCGGACGGGGCGATGACGGTGCTGCTGAAAGACGCGATGCAGCCGAACCTTGTGCAAACGCTCGAAAACAACCCGGCGTTCGTGCATGGCGGGCCGTTTGCGAACATCGCGCACGGGTGCAACAGCGTCATCGCGACCAAGACGGCGCTGAAGCTGGGCGAGTATGTGGTGACGGAGGCGGGGTTTGGGGCGGACCTTGGGGCGGAGAAGTTCTTTGACATCAAGTGCCGGAAGGCGGGGCTGAAGCCATCGGCGGCGGTGATCGTGGCGACGGTGCGGGCGATGAAGATGAACGGGGGCGTGGCGAAAGCCGACCTTGGGGCGGAAAACGTAGGCGCGGTTGAAAAGGGCTGTCCGAATTTGGGTCGGCACATCGCGAACGTGAAATCGTTCGGGGTGCCAGTGGTGGTGGCGATCAACCATTTCTTCAGCGATACGGATGCGGAAGTGGCGGCGGTGAAGGCCTATGTGGCAGCGCAGGGGGCCGAGGCGATCTTGTGCAAGCATTGGGCGCTGGGGTCGGCGGGGATTGAGGAGCTGGCACACAAGGTTGTGGCGCTGGCCGAAGGGCCATCGAACTTTGCGCCGATCTATCCGGATGACATGGGCCTGTTGGCGAAGATCGAGGCGATTGCGACGAAAATCTACCGGGCGGACGGGGTGGAGGCGGACAAGTCGATCCGGGATCAGCTGAAGACATGGGAGGCGGCGGGATATGGCCATCTGCCGATCTGCATCGCGAAAACGCAGTATTCGTTTACGACGGACCCGACGGTGCGGGGCGCGCCTGTGGGGTTCACGATTCCGGTGCGCGAAGTGCGGCTTTCGGCGGGGGCGGGGTTCATCGTGGCGATCTGCGGGGAAATCATGACGATGCCGGGCCTGCCGAAGGTGCCGTCCGCCGAGGTGATCCGCCTGAATGCGGCGGGTCAGGTGGAAGGGTTGTTCTGACGGATTGCCACGTTGCCGGGGGCGTCTGTGATCGGTAAGAAGCAGGCGTTCCCGAACGACACGAGGCAAGGCGATGAAAACCCCGGCAGACTGCACTTCGATGGCCGACATCCGGGCCGAGATTGACCGGCTGGACGCGGAACTGGTGGCGTTGTTCGGGCAGCGGGCGGGTTACATCGACCGGGCGGGACAGATCAAGACAGAGATCGGCCTGCCCGCGCGGATCACACCGAGGGTCGAGGAAGTGGTGGAAAACGTGCGGCGTCATGCGGTGGCGGCGGGATTGCCGCCGGAACTGGTGGAAAAACTGTGGCGGCGGCTGATCGACTGGTCGATTGCGCGCGAAGAGTCGGTGCTGGGGCCGGACAGTTTGCGGGAGAAATAGACGGTGAAAACGCATCACGGGCGGCCTGGCGGTCGGGGATTAGAGCTACTGCTCTTGCTTTTGACAATACTAGCTACTGTGACGCTAATCGGTGGCGGGTTCCTCGCTGGCTTGGCAATAGCAGAGGCGACCAACGTCGCTTCGCCAAGAATTGCTGCAAAAGCTGGAGCCGGACTTGGCTTTCTCTTTTGCGTTATGTTGTGGCGAAAGGTTCTGGCGTCCTATCGCTATGATCACGATTTGAAACCAATCCGTTCTAAAGAGGACATAATATGACGGCGACGATCATAGACGGCAAGGCCTTTGCGGCACGGGTGCGGGGGCAGGTGCAGGCGCATGTGGCGCGGCTGCGGGAAGAGGCCGGGATCGTGCCGGGGCTGGCCGTGGTGCTGGTGGGGATGGATGCGGCGTCGCAGGTGTATGTGGCCAGCAAGGGCAAGATGACGGTTGAAGTTGGGATGGCCAGCTTTGAACACAGGCTGCCCGTGGATACGTCCGAGGCGGATTTGCTGGCGGTGGTGGCGCGGTTGAATGCGGACCCGGCGGTGCATGGAATTCTGGTGCAGCTGCCGTTGCCGGGGCATTTGAATTCGGACCTGGTGATCAACAGCATTTCGCCGGCGAAAGACGTGGACGGCTTTCACATATCGAACGTTGGCCTG
Source organism: Gemmobacter sp. (assembly GCA_031376195.1). Taxonomy (GTDB): domain Bacteria; phylum Pseudomonadota; class Alphaproteobacteria; order Rhodobacterales; family Rhodobacteraceae; genus JANPIX01. The sequence goes on from JANMDH010000403.1 coordinate 2,135, forward strand.
TTGGGGACGGGGCAGAAGGCGATGGTGCCCTGCACACCTTTGGGCAGTCTGATGATGCTGCGGGATCATCTCGGGTCGCTGTCAGGGATGAATGCGGTTGTGGTGGGGCGCAGCAATATCGTGGGCAAACCGATGGCGCAGTTGCTGTTGGGCGATAGTTGCACGGTGACGATTGCGCACAGCCGGACGCGCGACTTGGCGGCGGTCTGCCGGGGTGCGGATATTCTGGTGGCGGCGGTGGGGCGGGCGGAAATGATCACGGGTGATTATGTGAAACTGGGGGCGACGGTGATCGACGTGGGGATCAACCGGGTGGAACGGGATGGCAAGATGCGGCTGGTGGGGGATGTGGATTTTGCATCGGCCAGTGCGGTGGCGGGGGCGATCACGCCGGTGCCGGGTGGCGTTGGGCCCATGACGATTGCGTGCCTGCTGGCGAACACGCTGACGGCGACATGCCGGGCGCATGGGTTGGCGGAGCCTGACGGGCTGACGGCGTAGGTTGCGAAACCTCTCCCCCTGCGGGAGAGGGTTGGGGGGA
>JANMDH010000554.1:0-4577 GCA_031376195.1 Gemmobacter sp.
ACAGCAGATGCGCCTCGTCAAAGAAGAAGACAAGTTTGGGTTTGTCGGGATCGCCGACTTCAGGCAGCGACTCAAAAAGCTCAGACAGCATCCATAGAAGGAACGTCGCATAGAGGCGGGGTGATTGCATCAATTTGTCGGCGGCAAGGATGCTGATGCGGCCCCGGCCATCGGCGTCCGTCAGCATCAGATCGGCGAGGTCGAGGGCGGGTTCACCAAACAGGCTGGCCCCGCCCTGATTCTCCAGCACCAGAAGGCGGCGCTGAATGGCCCCGATGGAGGTGGAGGAAACAAGGCCATAGCGGGTGCCGATGGTGTCGGAATTTTCAGCGATGAACACGAGCATCGACTGCAGGTCTTTCAAGTCAAGCAAAGGCAGATGTTCGTCATCGGCCAACCGGAAGGCGACGTTGAGGACACCTTCCTGCGGTTCGGTCAGTTCCAGCAGGCGCGACAGCAGCAAGGGACCCATTTCGGACACAGTGGCGCGGACAGGATGGCCCTGTTCGCCGTAAAGATCCCAGAAGAGCACGGGAAAGGACCGATAGATCAGATCAAGGCCGATGGTCTTGGCGCGGCTGGTAAACGCATCATGCAGTTTTCCGGCGGCCGATCCCGCCACGGCGATGCCCGCAAGATCGCCTTTGACGTCCGACATGAACACCGGAACGCCCGCCGCCGAAAAGCCTTCGGCAAGCACTTGCAGCGTGACAGTCTTGCCCGTTCCCGTCGCCCCGGCAATCAGGCCATGCCGATTGCCGTATTTCAAAAGCAACTGTTGCGGGGTGGCGTAACCTTCGCCGCCGCCGCCCACGAAAATGCTGTCTGTCGGTGTCATGCCTTGGCCCTTTCGTGGTTTGTCACCTTTGAAAATACAAACTTAACCAATCTATGCCAGTGTCAGTTCATCAATGGGGTCCGATAGACCCGGTTGTGTGACTTCCTCCCTGTGGACTGGCCGCGCCTGCCTTGTGGGTGCGGCCTTTTTTGTTTGCGCAAACACCTGATCCTGACACAAAATTTGCGGTTGACGCATTGGTTTTTCCGCCATAGCGTCCGCCCTCATAAGTCGGCCAGTCCGGCAGGGAGCGTACAAAAACGGTGAAAAAGGGTCGGTCATCCGACCCTTTTTTTATGGTGCGGCGCAGTGTGCTAAACGGGCCCAGCTTCGGCGGATTCGGGCTGATCCTGCACCACGGTTGCAAAGATCAGGCCTTTTTCGGGCCTGACTCGGGTCAGCGGCCATGCTAAGTCGCTGGCAATCAAACTTGAGGACATGATCCCTATGAAGCTATTGTCTTTCCCTTTCGTTCTTTCGGCAGTTTTAAGTGCGGGTTTAAGTGCGGGCCTGGTCGGACCGGTTATTGCGCAGGATGCGAGCACCGAAGCGCCACCAGCCGTGGATGCGCAAGTCGAGGCCCCGACATTGCCCGCCGCAGATGGCGCAGCCGCCCCCGCAGACAGCACATCGGGGAGTGATCTTTCGTTGGGCCAACCGGTTGACGGGGCGGGTGCCGCCCCAACGGATGGGCCTGGGTCAATCTATGTGGCATCCACGCACGAATCGTGGGAACTGCGCTGCCTGCGGGCGGAAGACGGGTCTGATCCGTGCCAGCTGTACCAACTTTTGAAAGATCAGGACGGCAATTCTGTTGCCGAAATCAGCATGTTTCCGTTGCCTGCGGGTCAGGCGGCGGCAGTGGGGGCAACCTTTGCGGCCCCGCTGGAAACCCTGCTGACCGAGGCGCTGCGCATTCAGGTGGATGCGAAAACGGCGAAGGTCTACCCCTTCACATGGTGCGCGCAGGATGGCTGCGTGGCGCGGATCGGCCTGACGGGCGAAGAAGTGGCGTCGTTCAAGGCCGGAAATGCGGCGACGGCGACGATTGTTCCGGTTGTGGCACCGGACAAGAAAGTGATCCTGACGATTTCGCTGAAAGGGTTCACGGCCGGTTACGATGCACTTGTGGCATCGGCAGCAGCCGCGCCTGCGGAACCCGCGCCGGCCCCTGCCCCAGCACCGTAAGATCATCTGACGGGATACGGACACGCCGCGCGGTTCAACCGGCGCGGCGTTTTCAGGTGCGGCGCAGGGCCAGAACCGCGTTCATGCCGCCAAAGGCAAAGGCGTTCGACAGCACAACATCAACCTGAGCGTCGCGCGCCACATTGGGCACGATGTCGAGCGCGCATTCAGGATCGGGTTCTTCATAGCCGATGGTCGGTGCAATCACCCCGTCGCGCAAGGCCATGATGCAGGCGAGCAGTTCAACCGCCCCGGTGCCACCGATCAGATGCCCGTGCATGGATTTGGTCGAGGATATCATAAGCCGGTCGGCATGGGCCCCGAACACATCGGCCACGGCAGAGCATTCCGTCTTGTCATTCGCCGTGGTGCCGGTGCCATGCGCGTTGATATAGCCCACCTGATCGGGGTTTACCTGCGCGTCGCGCATCGCGCCCGCCATGGCCCGGGCCGCCCCCTGTTTGGACGGCATCACGATGTCGGAGGCATCCGACGTCATCGCAAAGCCGATCACCTCGGCCAGAATATCCGCGCCCCGGGCGCGTGCATGGTCATAATCCTCAAACACAAAAACGGCGGCCCCTTCGCCCTGCACCATGCCGTTGCGGGTCAGGCTGAAGGGGCGGCAGGCATCTTTCGACATGACGCGCAGGCCTTCCCAGGCCTTGATGCCGCCAAAGCACAGCATGGATTCCGACCCGCCGGTCAGGATCGCCCGCGCCCCGCCGCCCCGGATCAGATGGAAGGCAAGGCCCATGGCGTGGTTGGAACTGGCACAGGCGGTGGCCACGGTGAAGCTTGGCCCTTTCAGGTTGAACTCCATCGAGACATGGCTGGCGGCGGCGTTGTTCATCAGTTTGGGGACAACAAAGGGATGGACGCGGTTCTTGCCCTCTTCGTACACGGCGCGGTAGTTGTCGTCCCAGGTGTTGACCCCGCCCCCGGCCGTGCCCAGGATCACGCCCGCGTCAAGGCCTAGCCGCCCGTCGAAATTCAGCCCGGATTGTGCCACCGCCTGGCGGGCGGCCAGCAGGGTGAACTGTGTGAATTTATCATAAAGAACAATCTGTTGCCGATTGAAATAAGTCTCTGGCGTCCAGTCATGGACCTGCCCGCCGATCTGGATCGACAGGCGGTCACGATCCTGAATATCCAGATCGGTAATGCCGCAGCGGCCTTCGCGAAAGGCGGCGAAGGTGCCTTGCACGTCATGCGAAAGCGCGTTGATGGTGCCTGCACCGGTGATGGCCACGCGTTTCATCGACCTCAGGCCGCGCGGTTCGCGACCAGCGTTTCCACCGCCCGGATGATCGCCGACACCGACGAGATATCAAACGCCGACTTGCCCGGTTCATTCGCATTGAAGGGGACAGAGATATCGAATGCCTCTTCGATGGCAAAAATTGCTTCGACCAGACCCAAGCTGTCGATGCCAAGATCGGCAGGGCTCGCGTCCAGCCGGATGTCGGCGACGTCCAGAATGGCCTGTTCGGCAATGATGGCGATGATCTTGTCCTGCAGGTCCTGTGTCATCTTGTCCCCTTTGGCAAAGTCGATGGTGATTTAGTCACTTTGACCAAGGTTTGAAACAGCTTTCTGAAGATCGGCAACGGTGGCGGCCAAGCGGGGCAAACGGCGCAGGGCCTTTTGCAGTTCGAGATGGGTCTCCATGCGGACCGCCGGATAGCCCAGCAGAACGCGGCCCGCCGGGGCGTTGGTGAATATCTTGGTGCCACCGCCCGCGATGACATCATCGCCCACAAAGATGTTGTCATTGACCCCGCATTGCCCGGCCAGAACGACGCGGTCGCCGATCCGGGCGGAACCTGCGACGCCGACCTGCCCGCACAAAAGGCAATCACGGCCAATGGTGACGTTGTGGCCGATGTGCACAAGGTTATCGAGCTTGGTCCCTGATCCGATCAGGGTGTCGCGGATGGTCCCCCGATCAACGGTGCTGTTTGCGCCGATTTCGACATCATTGCCGATGGTGACGGCCCCTAGTGAATGAATGCGGGTCCAGCTTTGCGCGCGGATGGCGTCGCGCTGACCCAGGGTTTCCCTGATCTCTTCGACCCCTGATTTTTCTGGTGTGACAAAGGAAAATCCGTCTGCCCCGATGATGGCCCCCGGCTGCGCGATGAAGCCATCGCCGATTGCGACCCGCGCGCCGATGCGGACGCCTTGCAGGATCAGGGCATTGCTGCCGATGACTGCCCCTTCGGCAATCGACACATGGCTGGCGATCCTTGCGCCGGGGCCGATCTGGACCCCTGCGCCGATGCCGACAAATGGGCCGATGGCGGCCCCTGCGCCGATCTGGGCCGATGGATCAATGACGGTCATCGGGTGGATGCCGGGGGCAATCGCGGGGCCGGGGTCCATCAAGCGGGTCAGCCCGGCGATGGCAAGGCGGGAACGCGGGACAAAGATTGCGGCCTGCAAGCCCAGGGACTGCCAGTCAGCACCGGGCCACAAAAGGGCAGCGCGGGCGGCCCCTTTGGCAAATCCGTCTGCATATTTCGGGTCCATCGCCAGGGCGAGGCTGTGC
>JANMDH010000418.1:0-2774 GCA_031376195.1 Gemmobacter sp.
CAGGCTGATGCCGCTGCGAATGGTGTCGGTGCCGTTCGCCGCATCTTCGACAATCATCAGACCGGGGGCCGAAAGGACATAGGTATCATCCCCTGCACCGCCGTTGACCCATCCCGTCACGGTGCCGCCGCGACCATCGTAAAGATCGTTCCCCGCGCCAAGGTGAACGTTCCCGATGATCCGGCCCTTATTGAACAGATGATCCGTGCCAGCGCCGCCCTGAAGCGCAAGGCCCGCGCCTTCGATGAGGCCAAGGTTGCTGATCTGGTTCGACCCTGCGCCGAGCCGTATGCCCATTCCATCAGCGGCGCGCACGACGCCGGTTGAAGACACGGCGATCAGGCTTTGGCCCATCCCTTGCAGATGTACGGCGTTATAGCCTGCGATCCCGGCAAGGGCGGTGATTTCGCCGTCGATCATCAGACTGACGGTTTGCCCCGCCGAAAGGTATGACTGGACGCTATGCTGGTTCAGCACGGACAGGACGGCCGCCGTGCCCACCGTCAGCACATCGCCGTCGACCAGCAGGATCGGGGCGGCATGGGGACCGTTGAGACCGAGAGCGCCATCGGTCAGGGTTTGAAGCCGGGCATCAACAATCTGCGCGGTGATATCGCCCGCATCGCGCCAGACAACGGCGATGCGCCCATCCGTCAGGGGGGTGATCTGCGGGCGGGCCTGATCTTCGGGGCTGGGGCTGTGCAGGGTTTGCAGATTGCCGACAGGCGCATCCTGCGCGTCAAAGCGGGCGATGCGGACATCGCCGAAATCGCCCCCGACCACTTCTTCCCACACCACGCAATAGCCACCGTCGGCCAAGGCGGTGACACTGGGATAGCGCGGCAGGTCGCGCGACGCGGCAATGTCGAATTCGACGCCGATGGGGTTGCCATCCGCCGCAAAGTGCCGGGCCATGATGCGACCCTGAAGGGCATCCACGCTTTGCCAGACCAATAGAAAAGAGCCGTCGGCCAAAAGTGTCATGCCGGGCTTGGCCTGCTGGTTGATGGTGGAGGCATGGGCGACCACTTCGGTGGCGCGGGGGTCGCCGTCCGCATCGAACAGGCGCAGGTTGATATCCTTGTCGGTCGATGTATTGCCCCACGCAATGGCAAAGCCACCGTCTGCGGTGACGACAATCGCCGGATCGCGCTGTTCCCCGGATGGGGTGGCGCCTACGGCAAAGGCGGGGATCAGGGTGGTGCCGTCGCCCTCGACCACGCTTGCCTGAAGATCGCTGGAAAACGCCACGCCCACCGACCATGCGGCAACAAACCCGCCGTCAGATCGGGCGGCCAGCGCAAGGCTGCCCTGAACGCCGGAAAGCCCGGAGGCGAGGGTGATGTCGTTCCCCTGCCCCGTGCCATCGCCTGTGACGATGCGGGCCAGAACATCGGTGCCGCCAGCCGTCTGGCTGGTCCAGCCGATGGCCACGCGCCCGTCGGAAAGGGCAATGACGACAGGCACGCCTTGCACGCCTTCCGATACGGCATTCACCCGGAATTCAACCCCGACCGCCGCGCCGTCCGCGCCGTAAATGCGGGCGAAAATGTCGGGGTCGGCGGCCTGCGGATCAGACCAGACGGCGATAAATCCGCCGCCCGGCAAGCCGGCAATCACCGGGGCCGATTGCAGCCCGGCAACGCCTTGCGTGACCGTGATTTCCGGCCCGAACAGAAAGGATACCATGGGCCAACCCCGGCAATTTGCCCGCACACGAAAAATAACTAATTTTCAGTAAATATCATCCGTGACGAATACAAGTTCAAACTAGGGCAATTCAGGGTTGCAGTTTGCCTTAAGTCTTAACAAACCAAAAGGTTAACGTCCCGCCCGGACGCCGGGGCGGAGGTTGGGTGGAAAACGCGACGGGTCATCTGGTCCTTCAGCGAACCATGCGTTAAACGATGCCTCAGACCGTAACGGAGACCCCGATGGCGCGCATTCTGATCACTTCGGCAATCCCTTACATCAACGGGATCAAGCATCTGGGCAATCTGGTGGGCAGCCAGCTGCCCGCCGATCTGTTCGCGCGTTACATGCGGGGCCGGGGGCACGAGGTGATGTTCATCTGCGCGACAGATGAACACGGAACCCCTGCCGAACTGGCCGCCGCCAAGGCGGGGAAACCCGTGGATGTGTTTTGCGCAGAAATGCACAAGGTGCAGAAGGACATCGCGGATGGCTTTCGGTTGTCCTTTGACCATTTCGGCCGGTCGTCGAGCCTGCGGAACCGCAAGCTGACGCAGCAATTCGCCGGGGCGCTGGCCGACAATGGATTCATTGAGGAGGTGGAGGAAGAACAGGTCTATTCCATCGACGATGGCCGCTTTCTGCCGGACCGCTATATCGAGGGCACCTGCCCGAACTGCGGGTATGACAAGGCGCGGGGGGATCAGTGCGAGAACTGCACGAAACAGCTTGACCCGACCGATCTGATCAATCCGCGTTCGGCGATTTCGGGATCAACGAACCTTGAGGTGCGGAAAACCAAGCACTTGTTCCTGCGCCAGCGGGCGCTGCGGGAGGATATCGCGGCCTGGATCGACAGCAAGACGGACTGGCCGCTGCTGACCACCAGCATCGCGAAAAAGTGGCTGAACGACGGGGACGGTTTGCAGGACCGGGGGATCACGCGCGATCTGTTCTGGGGGGTGCCCGTGATGCGGGGCGATCAGGCCTGGCCGGGGATGGAGGGCAAGGTTTTCTATGTGTGGTTCGATGCGCCCATCGAATACATCGCGGCGACGGCGGAATGGGCGGATGCGCAGGGC
>JANMDH010000428.1:0-3714 GCA_031376195.1 Gemmobacter sp.
GACGTGGCCGAGCGGCGCAGGGTCTGGGTAGAAATCTTCCAGCCTGACATGGCCAACATGCTGGAAAGGCTGGTCTTCATCGACGAGACCTCGCTCAAGGCCAACCTCGTCAAGACCACCGGCTGGGCCCCGGTCGGCAAGCGCCTGGTCGACCATGCGCCCTTCGGCCACTGGCACACCCAGACCTTCATCGCGGGCCTTGCGCAGGACGGGCAGATCGCGCCCTGGGTGCACAACGGTGCGATGAACCGCGACAGCTTTGACAGCTACGTCGCGCGCAAACTTGCCCCGGCGCTGCGGCCAGGCCAGATCGTCGTCGCCGACAACCTGTCGTCCCACAAATCCAGCCGCGCCTTGGAACTGCTGCGCGCCCAAGGAAACGACCTGATCTTCCTGCCGCCCTACTCGCCCGACCTGAACCAGATCGAGATGGCATTCTCCAAGCTGAAAACCCTGATTCGGAAAGCCGCAGCAAGAACCTACGAAGCCCTGTGGCGACAAGTCGGCACCGTCTGTGACCTCTTCAAGCCGCAAGAATGTCAAAACCAATTCACGGCCGGAGGATATGGTTCAAATTGAGGGCGACATGCTCTAGGCCAACGGGCGACCGCCGGGCGGCTTTTTGGGTTTGACTGCGGCGAAGGGGGGTTCCAGAACCGCCGTCTAACCCCAATCCGACGCCTGCATTTCGCGCAGGCGGCTGGCGGTGCGTTCGAATTCGAAGGATCCTGTCCCTTCGATATACAGACGTTCGGGCAGATCGGCGGCGGAGGCGATAAGGCGGACGCGTGCCTCGTACAGGGCGTCGATCAGTGTCACAAAGCGCTTTGCTTCGTTGTAATTGGTCGATGACAGTTGCGGGATGTCTTCCAGGATCAAAACCCGCACTGCCCCCGCAATGGCAAGAAAATCGGCGGGGCCGAGGGGTTGCGCGCAAAGATCCCAGAATGTGGCGCGCCCCACGCCATTGGCAAAGCGCGGCAGTTCGATGGTGCGGCCATTGACCGCGAGCCGCATCGGATCACCGGCGGCACCCCCTGTCAGATCAGACCAGATGCCTTCGATCTGCGCCCGTGCGGTGCGGGCGGGATGAAAATAGACCTGCGCCCCTTGCAGGCGGTGCTGGCGATAGTCGGTCGGGCTGACAAGGTGCTGCACCGTCATCCTGTCTTGCAACAGATCGATGAAAGGCAGGAACAATGCGCGGTTCAGGCCATCCTTGTACAATTCCGCGGGCGGGCGGTTAGAGGTGGCGACGATGACCACGCCTTGATCCATCAGCATCTGGAACAGGCGTCCGACGATCATCGCATCCGTGATGTCGGTGATCTGCATTTCGTCAAAGGCGAGCAGGCGCAGGTCCTGCGCCAATGCTGCCGCCACGGGAGCCAAGGCGTCGTCGGTGCCAGCCTTGCGGGCGGCGAACATGCCATGGTGGACGTTCTGCATGAAGGCGTGGAAATGCACCCGGCGTTTAGCAGGAATATCCACTGCGGCGGTGAACAGGTCCATCAGCATGGATTTGCCGCGCCCGACCGCGCCCCACAAATACAGGCCTTTTGGAGGGGCTTCAGGCTTTGCGAACAGACCTGCGAAACGCGCCGTTCTGCGGGTCGGGTGGGTTTCCAACCAGATGCGCAAATCCTCCATCAGCGGCAGGACCGCCTGTTGTGCAGGGTCGGGCCGCAGACTGCCGTAGGCCACGCGGGCATTGTAGATATCACTCAGGGATTGGCGCATGGCTGACTGTTTATCGCGAGCAGACAGACCTGCAAGGATTATTCCCCGATGAGAGGCACAGGATGCCATCGGCGCAGAGACCGATGGGCAGGGTCGCGTCGTGGCCGAACTGGAATGCGCAGATGGATGCCGTTCATGGCTGCGCTGCTGTTATGACGGCCTGCGGGGCGTGCGTGGAGGGCCATATGTGGACCTTTGGATCAGACGCTATGGAATACTCTCGCCGCCGTCGATCACCAGTGCGTGGCCTGTCATGAAGGATGACATGTCGGATGCGAGAAAGACGATGGCATCGGCGATTTCGTTGGGTGTGCCCCAGCGGGCCATGGGAATTGCAGTGGCGATGTAGGTTTCAAGCGCGGGGCGCCCGCCCATCTGGGCCTGAAACCCGGCATTGAAGGGTGTGTCGATGAACCCGGGGCAAAGGGCGTTGAAGCGAATGTTGAACCGGGCATAATCTGCGGCCATCTGGCGGACCATTGCGATGACAGCATGTTTGGTCGTCGCATAAGCGATCATTTCGCGGTCATGCTGGATGCCTGAGTTTGACGCGGTGATGATGACACTGCCGTGTCTGCATGCCTTCATATGGCCCACGGCGGCGCGGGCGGCGACGAAGTGCGACCGCACGTTCAGCGCCCAGGAGGCGTCCATATCGGCGGTTGTGACCTGTTCCAGTGTGCCTTCGATCTGGAGTCCGGCATGTGAATGCAACACGTCAAGATGGCCATGGTCAGCCACCACGCGGTCAATCTCGGCAATCAGGGCGGCATCATCGGTGACATCCAGCGCGCAAGCCGACGCCTTGTGTCCGGCCGCGCGGATATCATCGGCAACCAAAGCTGCCAGATCGCCGTTGCGGTCGGAAACCACGACATGCGCGCCTTGGCCGGCCATGGCGATGGCGCCTGCACGCCCGATCCCCGATCCGCCTGCAGTGATCAGGGCGACCCGACCGGCAAGCATCTGCGCCACCCCGACGCCCGGTGCTATTGGCATCATCGTCATCAGATTGCCTTTCGTCCGCGGCGCAGCAAGACCTGCGCAGCGATCAAGAACAGCAGCGAAATCGCCAGAACCATCGTCCCGATTGCATTGATCTCAGGCGTCACACCGCGCCGGATTGACGAAAACACATAGATCGGCAGGGTCGTTTCGGAGCCTGCAACAAAGAATGCGACGATGAAATCATCAAAACTGAAGGTAAAGCTGAGCAGGAACCCGGCCAGGATGGCGGGAAAGATTTGCGGCAGTGTAACCTGGCGGAACGTTCCGAACGGCGTGGCATACAGGTCTGATGAGGCCTCGATCAGGGCCCGGTCCATCCCGGCAAGACGGGCGCGGACGATGATGATCACCAGCGCCATCAGAAACATGGTATGCGCCGCGATCAGCGAAAAGTATCCCATCTGCAGCAGCGGAGGGGCACCCTGGGGCAACAGCAACGCGATCAGCGGGTTAATCTGGTCAAAGATCGTCACCAGCCCGATCAGGGTCGCAATGCCGATCACGATGCCAGGGATCATCACCGCGACATAGATCAGCATGTCAAAGGTAACGCGCAGCGGCCCTTTCATTCCTTGCAGGGCGACAGCAGCCATCGTGCCGAACACGGTGGCGCAACTGGCCGAGGCGGCGGCGACAATCAGGCTGGTTTGCAGCGCATCCATAACAAAGGGGTTGGACAGCGCCGTGCCATACCACTGCGTCGAAAAACCCTGAAGCTGGCTGGCATGCCGCCCGGCGGTAAAGCTGAAAAGCGCAATCACCCCAATAGGGATGTAGAGAAACAGATAGACGAAAGTGGCGTAAATCCTCACTTGCGGTCCTTACATGATCGAAACGTCTTCGCGGGTTGCCCCGAGACGATGGATGAAACGCATGTAGATGGTCACCGAGATCAGCATGATGAACACCAAAGTGACCGCCACGGCCGAGCCATAGGCCCAGTTGCGCGATTGCAGGAAAAGATCG
>JANMDH010000556.1:0-3152 GCA_031376195.1 Gemmobacter sp.
CGATCATCGCCAGAAAGGCGGCATAGACGCCCGCGAGCAGGCACAGTGCAAGCACCACGCCCAACAGGACAACGCGCAGAAAACGGCGGTCCCCCAACTGCGCGAGCGCGCGTGCAAAATCCTGCAGGATCATGTGGAAAGCCATGTCGTCAGGCGCCCGGGGTCGGGGCGGGCCCGATCAGCCGCGGGGCCGGTTTCGGTGCCGATGTGGATGAAACCGGCGAGGCTTTCCTGCGGGGCGAGGGTCAGGGTATCGGTCAGGAAGGTGCGGTCATGCGCCACCCAGCCCGACAGCCAGCAGGCCGCCCAGCCGGTGGCCTGTGCCGCGTTCAGGATGCCGACGCACAGGGCACCTGTGGAATACATCTGTTCCACCTCCGGCACTTTCGGGCTGGGGGTCGGGCTGAAGACCACGGCCACCGCGAGCGGGCTGCGGTCAAACTGGCCGCGCGCCTTGACCGTCAGTTCGGCATCCATGCCCAAGGTGCGGGCACGCGCTGCGGCAGCATCCGCGAGCCGGGTCAGGGCAGGCCGTTCCAGCACGATCAACCGCCAGGGCATCAGCTGGCCGTGGTCTGGCACGCGCAGGGCGGCGGTCAGAATGGGGGTCAGTTCGTCGCGTGACGGGCCGGGGCCTGTCATCATCTTGGCCGGATAGGACCGGCGGTGCGACAGGAATTGCAGGGCAGCCGGATCGGGATGGGGCATGGGTCAGGCCTTGTCTATCGGGAAAAACCCCGGCTACGCGCGGCTGGCGTGGCGATGCGGCGCCGACGTTGGCTTTCAGGGCTTTTCGCCAGTGCCTATGGGCGGTATCAAAGGCGCTGCAAAATCTCAAGGTGCCTGATGTCCGATCTTTCCCGCCGCACTGTCCTGAGCCTGACGGCATTCGCCGCCCTGTCCGCCTGCGGAGGCCGCCGCCGTGCGCGCACGGAGGTGAACCGTGGCGATCTTCATCCCGGCGAGACGCCCGATATGCGGGCTCTGATCAACAAATATGCAGGTGTGCACCAGATACCGCCCAGCCTGCTGCACCGCGTCATCCAGCGGGAAAGCGATTACAACGCGGGCGCGCGGAACGGGCCGTATTACGGGTTGATGCAGATTCTGCCGCAGACGGCGCAGACCATGGGATACCGGGGCAGCCCGCAGGGTCTGCTCGATGCGGAAACGAACCTGATGTATGCGGGCAGGTACCTGCGGGGGGCATATATCGTGGCCAACGGGAATGAGGATCGGGCGGTCATGTGGTATGCCAAGGGTTATTACTATGAGGCGAAACGCAAAGGCCTGCTTGAGGAAACAGGGCTGCGCGGATGAGTAAGGCGGCGGGGTAGGTGAACAAGGCCGAGGGGGGCTGTCTGCCCCCCACCGCAAGTGCGGCCCCCCCGAGGATATTGGGGCCAATGTGAATGCGATCAGGTCATTTTTGATGGGGGGCGGGCGCGCAAGCCGTGGGTATGGCGCGTGGCTGCTTGTCCCGAAACCAGCGGTCAGGTTTTGGGGTCAGGTCTGGGGGTCAGGTTTGGCGGGGGTGATGCGGTAACTTCCTTCGGGCAGATCCAAGGCCGCCGCAAGATCGCGGATCTGTGTCATCGACAAGGTGATCAACACCGGTTCCTGGCTGAGCGGGTCGATCTGTTCCAACGTCACGCAATCTTCGAACGCGTTGATCGTCACGTCTTCCTGCAGGGCATCAGCCCCTTCGTCGATCAGGGTGATCACGGTCGCGTCGAAATCATGCTCGATTGTAAACATGCGTGCAGGGTAGGCGCTTGGCCTTGGTCGGGCAATGGCCATTTGCCGCGCACATTGGTGTGAGGGGGGTTTTTGTTGCCGGGCATTTTGCTAGGTGTGGGACGGATGCAGGAGGGTGACAGATGCGGGGATCGGGACTTGTGGGTCTGATGGTGGGGCTGGCGGCATGCAGCGATGCAACGTTGCCACCGCCTGGTGCCCTGCAGGCTGCCGTGACAGTGCCGCCGCCGGCCCTTGTGGCGCCCGCAGCCGTCCGCAATTTTCGCGACGTGGTGGCCCGGGTCGAACCTGTGGCCGAGGCGATCTGCCGGGCGCGCACGCGTGGCTTGCCGTGCGATCTGCGGATCGTCGTCGATGATCGCCCGGGCGTGCAAGCCAACGCCTTTCAAACAACAGACAGCGCCGGGCGTCCCATTGTGGGTTTTACGCTGGCCCTGCTGGACGATGCCCGCAACGAGGACGAGATCGCCTTTGTCATGGGGCACGAGGCGGCGCATCACATCGCGGGCCACATGAACCGCCAGCAGCAATCGGCGATGACGGGTGCGCTGGTCGCGGGGGTTCTGGCGTCGATGTCGGGCGCGGATGAGGCGGCGATCACGCAGGCACAGAACATGGGGGCGACTGTCGCCGCACGGCAGTTTTCGAAGGATTTCGAGCTGGAGGCAGATGCTTTGGGGGCGGAAATCGCCTGGGCTGCCGGATTTGATCCGGTGCGCGGGGCAGAGTTCTTTGCGCGTCTGCCCGACCCGGGGGACGCATTCCTTGGCACGCATCCGCCCAATGCCCAGCGCATTGCCCTGGTGCGGCGGACGCTGGCGCAACTGGAGGCGGGGCGCTAATCTGGTCCCGCAAGGGCAGGGGACAGGGATGCGCGAGACAATTTTGGCCGAACTTCGGCGCTGGGGCAACACCGCACGGTGGAGCTGGCAGGGCTGGACCACCGCCTGGGCGCGGGAAAAATCCCTGCGGCAATGGACGGCGCTGAATGGGGTATCGGCCGTTTTGGCCGTGATCCTGAACCTGACCGGCGCGGAACGCGGTCTGATCCTTGCCCTTGGGCTGTTGATCCTTGTGGTGGAGTTGATCAATACCGCCATCGAGGAAACCGTCGATTTCATCTCCACCGACCACGACCCGCGCGCCGGGCGGGCCAAGGATGCAGGGTCGGCGGCGGTGGCGGTGACGGCCATCGCGTTGGGTGCGGCGTGGGTGGCTGTCGTCGCGGGGTGACCTGCGTCCGCGCGCGGTTCAGATCAGCACATCGTCGCGCGACAGATCAGCGGGGCGAAGATCCTCGATCCGGATCGTGTTCAGGCCCACTGTGATGATCGTGTCGCCCCCGGCCTGGGTCATGTGGTTGTCCTGCAGATCGCGGAAACTGCGGATCGCGC
>JANMDH010000488.1:0-4754 GCA_031376195.1 Gemmobacter sp.
GGCCTGCCCGCCGAACTGTCGAGTGCCATCGGGCTTATTCTTGGCACCGCCATGGGTGGTCTGAACGGCGTTCTGATCGCCAAGAAGAAACTACCACCCTTCATCGTGACCCTGGGCACCAGGCAATTCCTGCTGTCCGCAAACTTCATCTTTTCGGCCAATGAAACCATCCGCAGCTCGGATATCGGGGAACGCGCCCCCGCCCTGCAAATCTGGGGCAAGACCGTCCCATCCGAGGCACCGCCCGGTGATCTCAAGGTGCTGTACGCCGTCTTCCTGATGATCGTTCTCGTTGCCATCATGTCCTATGTCCTGCGCAGCACGGCATGGGGTCGCCATGTCTATGCCGTCGGAGACGACCCCGAGGCTGCGGCCCTGGCCGGGGTGAACACTAGACAGGTTCTGATCCAGGTTTATGCCTTGGCAGGCTTTTTCTGCGCCATTGCCGGTTGGGTGATGATCGGGCGCTTCGGCTCCGTCTCGCCCACCGCCTCAACAGGGCAGTTGGGCAATATCCAGTCCATCACCGCTGTCGTGATCGGGGGGATATCGCTGTTTGGCGGGCGCGGTTCCATCGTGGGCATGTTCTTTGGTGCGCTGATTGTGGGCGTGTTTGAAATGGGTCTGCGGCTGGTCGGCACCGACCCGCAATGGACCTTCTTCCTGATCGGCGTCCTGATCATCTTTGCCGTCGCGGTGGACCAGTGGATCAGAAAGGCATCAGCATGATCGAACCCATCCTAAAGGGGCGCAACCTCGTCAAACGCTACGGCAAGGTCACAGCCCTTGATCAATGCGATTTTGATCTGATGCCGGGCGAGATTCTGGCCGTCATCGGCGACAACGGGGCGGGCAAATCCACGCTGATCAAGGCCATCTCCGGTGCCGTGATCCCGGACGAGGGCGAGATTTTGCTGGACGGCAAACCCATCGCCTTCAAAACCCCGATCGAGGCGCGCGCGGCAGGGATCGAAACGGTTTACCAGACCCTTGCCATGTCGCCCGCATTGTCGATTGCCGACAACATGTTCATGGGGCGCGAACTGCGCAAACCGGGAATCATGGGGTCGGTGTTCCGCCAGCTTGATCGCGCCCGGATGGAAAAATTCGCCCGTGAGAAGTTGAATGAACTGGGTCTGATGACGATCCAGAACATCAACCAGGCCGTGGAAACCCTGTCGGGCGGACAACGTCAGGGTGTGGCCGTCGCACGCGCAGCGGCCTTTGGATCACGCGTGATCATCCTTGACGAACCGACGGCGGCGCTTGGCGTCAAGGAAAGCCGCCGCGTGCTGGAACTGATCCTCGATGTGCGCTCGCGCGGGATTCCGATCATCCTGATCAGCCACAACATGCCGCATGTGTTCGAAGTGGCCGACAGGGTTCATATCCACCGGCTGGGCAAACGGCTCGCCGTGATCAATCCCAAGGAACATTCCATGTCGGATGCCGTCGCCTACATGACCGGGGCCAAAGTGCCGGACGGGGCCATCGCCGCATGACAGCGGCGGAATTGGCGGATCTGATCCGCCAGAAGGCGGGCACACGGGCGCGGTTCATCACCGCCCTTGCCGGGCCGCCCGGGGCGGGCAAATCGACATTGGCCGAGGCGCTGGTTCAGGCGCTGGGGCAGGGCGCGCGTGTCGTGCCGATGGACGGCTTTCACTATGACGATGCGGTGCTGAACGCGCGCGGGCTTCGGTCCCGCAAGGGCGCGCCTGAAACCTTCGACGTTCAGGGCTTCCTCCACCTGATGCGCCGCCTGCGCGCCGGGGGCGAAGTGGCCATTCCGGTGTTCGACCGCCGCATGGAACTTTCCCGCGCCGCCGCCGATGTGGTGACAGACGCGGATCGGCTGCTGATCGTCGAAGGCAATTACCTGCTGCTGGACGAACCGCCCTGGCGCGATCTGGCACCCCTGTTCGATCTGACCGTGATGATCGAAGTGGACGAGGCCGAACTGGATCGCCGCCTGCTGGACCGCTGGGCACAATTCGGAAAAACCCCCGCCGCATCCCGCGCCTGGATCGACGGGAACGACATGCCCAACATCCGCAGGGTCACGCACGGCTCACGCCGCGCGGATGTCGTGATGACCCCCGTCTGACCTGCGCATGGTCTAAAATTTTTCGTCGAAAAATTTCAGCCCCGCCGACCGCTCAAGGTGTCATCGCCTTGCGCTGCGCCGCCCGCTCCAGCCCCAGTTTCCGTTCCCGCCAGATGATCAGGATGCCCGCCAGAATGACCAGCGATGCCCCCCCGATCATCGTCCACGTCGGCACTTCCGCAAACACGAAATACCCGATCAGCAGCGCAAAGATCATCGACGCATAATCGAACGGCGCCACCACGGATGCATCCGCCTCGCGGTAACTCGACGTCAGCAGAATCTGCCCGACCCCCCCCATCAACCCCGCACTTACCAGCAGCACTGCCTCCAGCGGTGTCGGCACGACCCATCCGAACGGCACCGTGATCAGCGACAGGCACGTCGCCGTCAGCGAAAAGTAAAACACGATGGCCGGCGTCTTTTCCGTGTTCACCAGTTTGCGCACGAAGACCTGCGCCAAGGCCGCGAACACCGCTCCGCCCAGCACCAGCATCGCGCCCAGCGTTTCCACCTGACCCGCCGCCCCCGGTGCTACGCTCAGCCGTGGCCAGATCACGATCAACACGCCCACCAGCCCCAGCACCACTGCCCCGATCCGGAACGCCCGCACATCCTCGCCCAGAAACATCGCCGCAAAGATCACCGTCAGCAGCGGTGCCGCATAGCCGATGGCCGTCACCTCCGGCAGCGGCAGATAGGCAAGGCCCGCAAACCCCAACCCCATCGCCATCGTGCCCACCAGCCCCCGCCACACATGGCCCATCGGGTTCGTCACCCGGAACCCCGTGGCCAGTTCCTTGCGCATCACCAGCCAGGCCACAATCACCGGCATCGCGAAAAAAGACCGGAAAAACACTGCCTGACCAGGCGGCACATGCTGTGCCGTCGCCTTGATCAGCGACGCCATCACGATGAAGATCAGAACTGATCCGATCTTGAATGAAATGCCACGCAGCGGACGCATCGGAGAAACCTTCGGGATGCGCCAGATGGATCATCCTTTGCACCGGCCTGCAACCCATCACTGGACCTTTCCCGCGCATTCCGGTTTCCTGCCCCAAAGCCCCGGAGGATACGATGCAAAAACCCGCCCTTTCCGACCTGATAGATCAGGGCCGTGGCCTGACCCCCGCTGATCTTGTCCTCAAGGGTGGCCGCATCTTTGACCTGATCACCGGCGATCTGGTTGAAACCGATGTCGCCATCTGCGGCGACACCATCGTCGGCACCTTCGGCACCTACACCGGGCGGCACGAAATCGACGTCACCGGCAAAATCCTTGTCCCCGGCTTCATCGACACCCATCTGCACATCGAATCCTCGCTCGTCACCCCCCATGAATTCGACCGCTGCGTGACCCCGCGCGGCATCACCACCGCCATCTGCGACCCGCATGAGATTGCCAATGTCTGCGGCATCCCCGGCATCCGCTATTTCCTCGACAGCGCCGCCCAGACCGTCATGGACATCCGCGTCAACCTGTCCTCCTGCGTCCCCTCCACCCATATGGAAACCACCGGCGCCCGCCTGTCCGCCGCCGATCTGACACCCCTGATGGATCACCCCGGCGTGATTGGCCTCGCCGAATTCATGAACTACCCCGGCGTGCTGATGAAAGACGCAGGCTGTCTGGAAAAACTCGACGCCTTTCGCGGCCGCCACATCGACGGCCACGCCCCCCTGCTGCGCGGGCTGGACCTGAACGCCTACATCAGCACCGGCATCCGGACGGAGCATGAGGCGACAACGGCGGAAGAGGGCCTTGAGAAACTCCGCAAGGGCCTGCGCCTTCTGATCCGCGAAGGATCGGTCAGCAAGGATCTGCATGCCCTCGCCCCCCTGATCACCGAACGCCACTCCCCCTACCTCGCCTTCTGCACCGATGACCGCAATCCGCTCGACATCTTTGAACACGGCCATATTGACTACATGATCCGCACCGCGATTGCGCTGGGCTGTCCCCCGCTTGCCGTCTACCGCGCCGCCTCCCTTTCCGCGGCTGAGGCGTTCGGCCTCAAGGATCGCGGCCTGATCGCCCCCGGCAAACGTGCCGATATCGCCGTCATCGACACGCTGGAAGGCTGCCATGCCAGCCTCGTCCTAGCGCGCGGCGTGGTCGCCGCCGCCGCCGCTTTTGCCGCCCGCGCCGCAACGCCCCCCGTCGCCCGCCAGTCGGTGAAGGCCCCCAAGATCACCGCCACCGATTTCCGAACCCCCGGCAACCGCACCCAAACCCCCGTCATCGGCATCCTGCCCGGCAAGATCATCACCGAACATCTGACCCACGACATCGCCCCCGAAGACGGCGACAAACGCCCCGACATCGCCCGCGATCTGGTCAAGATCGCGGTGATTGAACGCCACGGCGTGAACGGCAACCGCGCCACCGGCTTTGTCAAGGGCTTCGGCCTGCAGCGCGGGGCCATCGCCTCCACCGTCTGTCATGATCACCACAACATCGCCGTGGTGGGGGCCGATTACGCCGACATGGCCCTCGCCGTCACCCGCCTTGGCGAAATCGAAGGCGGCTTTGTCGTGGTCGCAGACGGCACCGTGCTGGCCGAACTGTCCCTGCCCGTCGCGGGCCTGATGAGCCTGCAACCCTTCGAGGCCGTCAAAGACGCCCTCGTGTCCCTCCGCGCCG
>JANMDH010000514.1:0-1593 GCA_031376195.1 Gemmobacter sp.
TGATCTTCCGACAGCAGATAGATGACGATGACATGCTCGTTGCCCTCCTTGCCGATACCGACCCCAGCCGCATCGTATTGTGCGATAAGCTCCGCGCGGTTGCGGTCGAGCAGGGCGCGCAGCGCCTCAAGGATAAGAGGATCGGTCATGACCATCCCTTCATCAGGCGGGGGGCAATGCGCGCGGGTCGGGGCAGAACATCACCCAGATCCGCCCGGGCCGGGGTCGCGCAGATGCGGATCAGCGCCGCCTCGCGACCCTTGGACCCGATCTGCACCCGCCTGATGCCCGGCCCTGCGAGCGTCAGCGTTTGAAAAGGCGCGGCCCCTGCGGTTACGGCATGGTCAAGCGCTGTGCCCCCCTGATCGACACCGACTGCGTAGATCGGGCTTCCTTCCGATGCGAACACCTCGAGCGTGACCCTTATTGCGGGCCACGGCAGGTCGACAAAGATTCCCCCGGCCCCAAGCCACAGTGCCCGCCCGCCCCCCGGTCCCGGCAGGCCGGTCAGGGTCAGGGGACTGCCGTCGAGAGAGCTGAGAATGTATCCGCCCGCCTCAATCTGCGGTGGCAACTGATCACGGTCGCCGAAGACCTTTAGGTCAAGGCAGGTTTCCTGCGGCGGGTCTTTCGGGGTTTCAAGCGGGCAGAAGGGCTGAATCGCGATGAGCACGGCATCGTCAAAGCGGACGACGCCGGCCGCCTTTTCCGACCGCGCCTCAAGAAAGACCGTGATCGCCCGGCCCGTCGCCGTCACCTGCACGATCAATTGTCCCCAGTCGGCCCCGGGCCCGAACTCGGTCCACTGCACCGCTGCGCTGTCGGGATCCGGGCCGCCGTCCGGATTGACGCCAAGCCGGGCGCGGATGTCGCCCTCGACATGCGCCCAGACGGTCACCTGATAGGCCCAGTCGGGATTCGCACCGACGGATTGGTGGATACCGCCGCGACCTGCTCCATGCAGCGCGATCCTCTGCGCGCGCTGACCGCCATGAACGTCACAATCCTCGCAGGTGAAGACTGCGCCCATTGGCACGCTGGCCGCCAGCGCCGACGCTTGCGCACCAAATGGGGCCCAGCCATTGCCGACATCGCCCGCCGGGAAGGGGCGGAAACCATTCTCGAAGCCCGCGTTGACGATGTCGACGACACGGATGACGGTGAAATCTGATCCGGTAGCACTGTCGTCGTCGGACACTGAACACGTGGCGTGGAAAACACCGCAGTCGTGATAGATATGCGAGGCGACGGCTGTGCCGCGGGCGGCGGGAGGCGTGTTCGTCTCGGTCACGATCGCGGGGTGAAGCGGCGTGCAATCGCCAAATTCCCAGGTGGCGCGATGGGTATCGCACCAACCGGGGTCTGTGAAGCGCCCTGTCAGGGTAATGACCGTGCAGGGATAAGCAAACATGTCTGCCCCAGCCTCCACCATCGGCGCGACATTGCGCACTCGGACGCGCCGGGTCGATGTGCCGATGCCGCCATTCTGATCGCGAACCCGCAGCACAACGACATAGTCGCCGTTGTCGCACCACGCATGTTGGACGGTGGATGTGCCGCTCACCCCTTTTCCGTCAGGTGCCTCGACGATGA
>JANMDH010000543.1:0-6731 GCA_031376195.1 Gemmobacter sp.
GAATTGCCGGTGATGGTGACGGACAGGGTCAGGTCCGGTGCATCGGCGCGCGCCCAGCGGAGGATGTCGCAGCGTTCGTCAAAGGTCAGTTTGGCCACCTCGGTCGCGAGGCCCAGCACGGTGATGCCATCAGCGCCTGCCGCCCGGACATAAGCCACCTGTGCGGCCATGGCGGCGGGGTCGAGCCGTTCTGTGGCGTCAAACAGCGCGTAAAGCACGCAATGGATGCCGGGGAATGTACCTGCCCCTACCATTCCGCAATCGACCCGTCTTTGTGCCGCCAGACCGGCGCGCGCCAGCGGTGGCCGATGGCGGCGGCAGCGGTCACGCGCGCCTCGTCCACTTCGATCCCCAGACCGGGGCCTTGGGGGATGGCGAGATGGCCAGCGTCCAGCGTGAAGCCATGCCCGGGCAGCAGGTAATCGGCCAGATCGCCGCCCTGATTATAATGGATGCCGAGGCTTTGTTCCTGAATGAACGCGTTGTGGCACACGGCATCCACCTGCAAGCAGGCCGCGAGTGCGATCGGTCCCAAGGGGCAGTGCGGGGCAAGGGCCACGTCATAAGCCTCGGCCCAGTGGCCGATGCGCACCATTTCGGAGATGCCCCCGGCATGGGCGGTATCGGGGTTGATCAACTGCGCCGCGCGCAGTTCAAACACGCGTTTGAAGTCATAGCGCGAATGCAGGCGTTCCCCGATGCACAGCGGGATGGATGTGGCGCGGGCAAGGTCGGCCATGGTTTCGACCATGGCCGATACGACCGCATCTTCGACAAAGATCGGGCGCAGGGGTTCAAGTTCGCGCAGCAGGATGCGTGCCATCGGGGCGTGTACGCGGCCGTGGAAATCAAAGGCGAGGTCCACCGTATTGCCCACGGCGCTGCGCAGATCGAACAGGGGTTGCAGGATGCCGTCGATCTTTGCATGGGTATCAATGATCTGCAATTCCGCGCAGATGTTGAATTTGACCGCGTCATACCCTTGGGCGCGCATTGCGAGCGCGCCCTCGATCAGGTTGGCAGGCCGGTCGCCGCCGATCCAGCAATAGCTGCGGATGCGGTCGCGCACCGGACCGCCCAGCAGCTGATGCACGGGCACGCCCAAGGCACGGCCCTTGATGTCCCACAGCGCCATGTCGATGCCGGAAAGGGCGCTCATCAGGACGGGGCCGCCCCGGTAGCAGCCGTTGCGGTAGATCATCTGCCAGATATCCTCGATCCGCCGGGGGTCGAGGCCGATCAGCAGATCGGACAGTTCGGCGATTTTGGTGGCCAGCGTTTCGGCATGGCCTTCCAGCACCGGCTCGCCCCAGCCGCTGAGGCCTTCATCGGTTTCGACCTTGAGGAACAACCAGCGCGGGGCGACGAGATAGGTTCGCAAGGCGGTGATTTTCATAGGTTCCTCGCAGCGGAAAAAGATCGCAGACCTGTTAACCAGTTTATCATATAAACACAGCCGTGCGCCAGCCCTGACAAAAAAGCGGGGGAGGCCAAAGCGGGGGCAGGTGGCGGGTGTTGCCCGGGGCAGTTCGCCCGCAGGATCATCCTTCCAGAACGAGGAACCCTGCCGTCGCGTCCTTGATCGCGCGTTCAATCAGGGTGCGCATGGCGGTTTCTGCCGCCACGGCATCGCGGCGGTCAAAGGCGGCAAAAACGGCGGCATGCAGTTCCTGGCTTTCCTCCATTCCGATCATCTCGGTCATGTAGCCGCGGGCGCGCATCTGCAGATCAAGCAGCAGGCCAAGGGCGGCTTCGATCACGGAAAAAAGCTGGGACAGAAGGTCCGAGCCGACTGCCGCCAGAAAGGCACGGTGAAATTCCAGATCGGCGTCGATGAAACGTTGACGGCGTTCGGCAAAATTGTTGTCGGGTGTGTTGAATTCCCGTTCTTTCCACGCCCATGCGGCCCGGATGCGGTCGCGGGCCGCATCTGTCGCGACAAGGGTGGCGTTGTGGACAACACCGGGTTCGAGCACCAGCCGCACCCTTAGCAAATCCTGGAGGAGCGACTTTGTATCGCCTGCCTTGATCCGCCAATCCATCACGTCCGGGTCGAGAAGCCGCCATTCGTGACGCGGCTGCACGCGGGTTCCGTCCGAGGTGCGGCTGCGGATCAGCCCCTTGGCACCCAGAATACGGAAGGCTTCGCGAATGACGGACCGGCTGACACCCAGTTCTTCGCACAGGTCCGCCTCTTTCGGGATGGCCTGTCCGGGATGCCAATCCCCGGCCAGGATGCGCGTGCCAAGATGGGAAACGGTGCCGCCCAGAACACCCCTGACGAGGATGACACCCGCCAGACCGTTCGGGTTGCGGCGGAGGGGATCGGTTTTGGGTGTGCCGCGCATCACACGGGGCTTTCAGCAGTGAGTGGCCTGCCAAAAAGCCACCACCGCCGTCTGACGCGGGGTTTGCCGCTGCGGGTGACGAGCATCAGCAGGGACGGCGTCACGATCAGCGTCAGGATCGTTGCAAAGGCGAGGCCATAGACAATCGCGCTGGACAGCGAAATCCACCACTGTGTCGATGGTGCGCCGATGGTGGTTTCATGGTTCATCAGTTCAAGGTTCAACCCGAACGCAATCGGTAAAACCCCGAAGATGGCGGTCAGCGCCGTCAGGACCACCGGGCGGGCGCGTTCGCGGCAGGTTTCAAGGATGGCTTCGATCTTTTCCATCCCCTCGTGGCGCAGCTGATCATAGGTGGCAATCAGCACGATGTTGTTGTTCACGACCACACCGGCCAGCGCAATCACGCCGATCCCTGTCATCACGACACCAAAGGGTTGGCCCATGATCATCAGGCCAAGGAACACCCCGATGGTCGACATGATGACCGCCGACAGGACCAGACCAACCGAGACGAAGTTGTTGAATTGGGCCAGCAGCACGACAAAGATCAGAAAGATCGCCGCACCGAAGGCTTTGGCGAGAAAAGCCCCTGCTTCGGCCTGTTCCTCGTCTTCGCCGGCCATGGTCCAGCGCATGCCGCCGGTGGCAAAGCCTTCGGTCCTGAACATCTCGTCCAGCATCCCGGTCACGGTTTCGCGCACGGCCTGCGCCTGAACGCCTTCGCGGATGCCGGCCTGAACGGTAACGGTGCGGGCACCGTCGATCCGGCTGAGGGTGCCTGTGGTGGGGGTCGCGATCCGGGTCACGAAGTTGGAAATCGGGACCGGGCCCTGTTCGGTTTCGATGCGCAGCTGATCCAGCGCGGAAATCGTGCGCTGATCGGGGGGCAGGCGCAGCACGATATCGACGGCATCATCCGAACCGGCGGGTCGGAAATCGGACAGTTTCAGGCCGGTCGTGACCATCTGCACGACTGCCCCGACGGCCCCGGGGGATGCGCCGTAGCGGGCCGCTTCGGCCCGATCAACGCGCAGTTCCCAGTCGATGCCGGGCAGGGGCAGCCCGTTGTCGATGTCGATCACATCGGGGATAGTGGCGAGTTTGTCGCCGATCCGGCGGGCGGCATCATTCAGCCCGGCCGGATCATCTGCGGACAAACGGATCTGGATGGCCTTGCCGGTGGGCGGGCCTGCATCGGGCACGGACACCTCGATGTCGACACCGGGAATGCCCATGGTCGCGGCACGCAGATCCGTCAGAATTTCATTCGCGTTCTTGCGTTCGCGCCAGTCGATGAATTCATACTGGATGGTTCCGATGACGTCGGCGGGCGCATCGTTTCCGGGGCCGCCGCCGCTGCCCACGCGGGTGTAGATGTTGGTCAGGGACGGCCAGCCCAGAATGCGATCTTCGGCCTGGCGAACCAGATAGTCCTTTTCGGTGATCGACAGGTTGCCCCGGGCCTTGACGTGCAGAAGGCCGTAATCCGGTTCGACATTGGGGAAAAACTCGACGCCCTTGCCGACCTGAGAATAGGTGTAGGGCACGGCGACCAGCGTCCCGATGGCCAGGAACAGCACGATGACCGGATGGCGTATGGCGCGTCCGACCAGCCACATATAGGCCCCGTCCTTGTGAAGCGGGGGCTGCTTGAACGGTTTGGCGATGATCGCGCCAAGGGTGGGCACGAAGATCAGCGCGTAGACCATGGAGGCCGACAGCGTGGCAATCAGCGTGATGGGCATGTATTTCATGAATTCGCCGACGATGCCGGGCCAGAACAGCAGCGGCGAAAAGGCGGCGATGCGCGTCAGGGTGGAGGCGATGACAGGGCCGGACATGCGGTGCGACGCTTCGGCAAAGGCCTGCCGTTTTTCCATGCCTTCGCCCATGCGGCGTTCGGCATATTCGACGACGATGATGGCATCATCGACAAGCATCCCCACGGCCAGAATAAGACTGAACAGAACAACAAGATTGACCGTAAGCCCGGCCATCTGCAGCGCCAGAATGCCCATCAGGAACGAGGCCGGAATGGCAAGCCCGATCAGGATTGAGGAGCGGACGGTGAGGGCATAGAGGATCACGATGAACACAAGCACGACCGCCGTCAGCACGGAATTCTGCAGATCGCTGAGCAGTTGCCGGATCGTGGTCGACTTGTCCTGACTGAATGAGACCACAACGCCTTCGGGCAATTTCGCGCGGAGCGTTTGCGTCACCAGTTTGACCTGATCGACGGTTTCGATCAGGTTTGACCCGATGCGTTTCGACACTTCGATGGCAACTGCAGGTTTGCCGTCCAGCCGCGTGACGGTTTCGGGGTCTTTCAGGGTTGGGCGAATTTCGGCGAGGTCACGCACCCTGACGACGGCATTGCCGCTGGCGACCACGGGAAGATTGGCAAAATCCTCGATCGATTCGATCAGGGACGGCACCTTGATCGCATAGCGCCCTTCGGAGCCTTCCATCGACCCCGCCGCAATCAGCCGGTTGTTGGCATTGACCCCTGCGATCAGCGTATCGGGCCGCAGGTTGTAGGAGGTCAGTTTGGCCGGATCAATGATCACCTCGACCAGATCGTCGCGGACGCCCAGCAGAGCGGCGTCCAGCACACCAGGGATTTCTTCGATACGGTCGCGTAGTTCGCGCCCGGCCCGCGCCAGAATGCGTTCGGGAACATCCCCCGACAGCGTGACGACCAGCACCGGAAATTCCGAGATATTGACCTCATTCACGGTCGGTTCATCCGCCTCGGCCGGCAGGTCGCGGCGGGCATCGTCGACCTTGTTGCGCACATCGCTGAGGGCCTTGTTCAGGTCGGCCCCGGCCTGAAATTCCATCAGGACGTTGCCGCCGCCCTGATAGGCGGTTGCCGTCATCTGCTTGATCCCCTGAATGGATTTCAGCGCGGTTTCCATCGGACGCAGCAGCAAGCGTTCACTGTCTTCGGGGGAAATGCCGTCATATCCCATGCTGACGTAGATGATCGGAATCTGGATGTCAGGTTCTGCCTCTTTGGGGATCGAAATATAGGCGAGCGTGCCCGACAGCATCAGGAACAGCATGACCGAGATGGTCAGGCGCGCATTTCTGATGGCGATTTCGACAAGATTCATGGCATCACCGCATCGATTGGAATTTCGGAGACGATGACAGCATCGCCGTCGCGGATCAAATCCTGTCCTGCCACGATGATGCGGACGTCCTTTGGGACACCCGCCACAACCAGACCCTTTTCGCCGTCTTCGATGATGTTGATGGGAACAAACCGGGCGATGTTGTCGGCCCCCACTGCCCTAAGGCCGATACTGCCGTCGTCCGACAGGATCAGAACAGACCGCGGCACGGTGACGGCGGATTCGGGTGGCGCGAAAAGCCTGACTTCGGCAGTCATGCCGGCCGGAATTGCACCGTCGGCATTCGGCAGGGCCACGTCGATCACGAAGGTGCGGGTTTGCGCTGACGCCTGTCTGGCGACGTGGCGGACGGTCCCTTTCAGTTCGGCCCCGTTGACGAGCCGCACCTGGGCCTGCGATCCGATGCGCACAAGGGCGATGTCGCGTTCGCTTACCTCGGCCTTGATGACGATCGGGTCGAGCGATAGCAGCGTTGCAATCGGCGCACCGGACTGCACCCATTCGCCGACAGCGATATCAACCTTGTCCACGGTGCCGGCAAACGGGGTGCTTAGGGTCAGGCGGTCTGCAACCGCCTGTGCCTGACTAAGCATCGCCTCTGCAGCGGACAGGGCGGCGCGACGCGAGGTCAATTCAAGATCGGACAGGCTGCCTTTGGCGAACAACGCAGCGCCCACTTCGAGTTCCTGGGTGGCCTTGGTCAGGGACGATTCCGCCGTGCGCACGCCTGCCCAAGCCTCGGCCCCTTCGAGACGCAGGACAAGATCATTGGCCACCACGGTCTGCCCCTGAACCACGTCAAGCAATTCCACAATGCCATCCGCACGCGCCGCAAGAACCGCGCTTTTGTCAGCCTCGGTCGCGCCTGCGATGCGAATTTCGCGGGCATAGTCGGCAAACACCGGCGTTACTGCGCCGACGGTCCGCAACGGGGCAGGGGCGTCAGGGGCTGGTTTCGCCGCCACCTCGCTTGCCGCGTCCGCCTTTTGGCTGCCGACGGCGGAAAATTCGCCGGTGATGACCCAGGCGCTTGCGGCGACCAGAACGATGACTGCAATAACGCGGTGCGTGTTGAACAATGAAGGCATGAAACGACTTCCTTTCAGCGAATGAAATTCAACACACGGCACCCTGAATTTGGCGGAACTGAAATGTGCGGGTAACGATCCCGTCTGGATACATTGTGCCAACGTTCGGGTTTCATCCGTCACGCCTGACTAAAGGTTGCATATCGCAGCAG
>JANMDH010000559.1:0-12740 GCA_031376195.1 Gemmobacter sp.
GTCGAACAGATGCCATTTGTCGCGGTTGACCGTCATATAGCAGGGATCGTCAGCCACGCCTGCAAACTCGGTGCTTGTCTTGACCCTGATCCGGGCATCGGCAAGTTGCACATCCACCAGCATGTCGCCGCCCAACAGCTCGGTCACATAGATTTTCCCCTCGATCACCGGACCCTCCGGGCGAACCGTCGAAATGCTAAGCGCATCAGGGCGCACCCCCATCCGAACCTCACGGTTCGCTGACCCGTTGACCAATGCCACCTGCTGCGGCAACAGCGGAATGCTGAAATTCGGGTGGGTCAACACCGTCGCACCCCCTTCGGTCCGCAACTCGGCTGATACAAAGTTCATCGCCGGCTCACCGACAAAGCCCGCAACCCAGGCATTGACCGGCCGGTTGAAAATCTCGCTCGGCGTGCCCCACTGCTGCAATTCGCCGTCATGCATCACCGCAATCATGTCGGCCATCGACAACGCCTCAAGCTGATCATGCGTCACATAAATCATCGTGGTACCAAGGGTGCGCTGCAAATGCTTGATCTCGCCACGCATGTGCGCGCGCAGTTTGGCGTCGAGGTGGGCAATCGGTTCATCGAACAAAAACTGCTTTGGCTCGCGCACGATGGCCTGGCCAATCGCCACCCGCTGCTTTTGCCCGCCTGACAGCTCGGACGGCCGCCGGTTCAGCAGATGGTCAATTTCCAGCAGCTTGGTGGCGGATGTGACGCGTTCCGTAATCTTGGCTGCATCAAACCCGCGCAGGCGCAGCGGGTTGGCGATGTTGTCGAACACCGATTTGTGCGGATACAGCGCATAGTTTTCAAACACCATCGCCACATCGCGATCCTTCGGAGGAAGATCGTTGATCCGTGCACCATCAAACAGGATGTCGCCGGCGCTGATATGTTCCAGCCCGGCAATCATCCGCATGGTGGATGATTTACCACAGCCGGACGGGCCCAGAATGCTGACAAAGCTGCCATCGTCGCATTCAAGGTTCAGTTCGCGCACGGCGGGACTGGTCCCGTAATATTTCCACACCTTGTTGATCGAAATCCGTGCCATCTGGCCCTCCGGTTCATTCTAATTCTACCCAACCGACTGACGGCTGGACACTATTCCTTGACGGCACCCATCGTCATGCCGGTCACCAGATACTTGCGGATCACCAGCCCCAGCAGCATCATCGGCAGGGTTGTCACAACGCCCGCCGCCATGATCGCGCCCCATTGGATATTCTGCGGCTGCACCAGTTCGCGCGTTGCCACCGGCAGTGTCTTTGCCCCGCCTGATCCGATGATTGCCGCAAACAGAAAGTCGTTCCAGGCAAACAGGATGCACAACACGATAAAGGCCGCTATGCCGGGTGCCACCAGCGGCAAAATCGACATGAACGCCTGAAAGCGGGTCGCCCCATCGACCATCTGCGCCTCATCGATGGAATAGGGCACGTTGTCGAAGAACCCTTTCAGGATCCATATCGCGAAGGGCAGGTTGAACGTGGTATAGGCAAGGATCAGGCCCGGAAGCGTGCCGATCAGATCAAACGAACGGAAAATCGCATAGAGCGGCACCATGACCGCGACCACCGGGGCCATCCGGGTTGAGATGATCCAGAAAAACAGA
This sequence comes from Gemmobacter sp., assembly GCA_031376195.1. Taxonomy (GTDB): domain Bacteria; phylum Pseudomonadota; class Alphaproteobacteria; order Rhodobacterales; family Rhodobacteraceae; genus JANPIX01. The sequence goes on from JANMDH010000559.1 coordinate 1,627, forward strand.
TCGCCCTTGCCGCGAAACTCGACACGGCTCAGGCTGTAGGCCGCCATCGACCCGAAAGTGACTGCAATCACCGCCGACCCGCCCGCCGCAATCAAACTATTGACCATGTATTCGCCAAAGTTGTTGTCATAAAACAGACTTTGGTAGTGTTTCAGCGTGGGGCTGAAATCAAAGAACACCATCACTCCGGCCCAATCACCAACTTCGGGGATGTTGAACGCCTCAAGCAGGTCTTTGAAGGACGACACGAACATCACAAAGATCGGCAATAGCGTCCAGATCAGGTAGATGCTCAGAAAGATGACCGAGAATATCTTGAACGCCACAGCCAACGGCGATTTGTATTGAACTACATCCCGCGACGCCATGATTTACACCCTTTCCGATTTCGGTTTTTCAAAGATGCGCACCAACAGCTTGCCAAGGATGATGGTGACCACCAGCAACGTCAGTGCGATCGCAGCACCCCGCCCCAGCTTGAAAAACTTGAATGCCACCTCAAACAGATAGATCGGCAGGATTTTGGTTGAATCCGCAGGCCCGCCGCCGGTCAACACCAAGGCAGCATCGATGAAGCGGAAATTATCCATGAATCGCAGCATGATGGCGATCAGCAGAACCGGGTAAAGGTTTGGCAGGGTGATGGCAAAAAAGTTGCGCAGCGGCGACGCGCCATCAACCATGTTTGCCTCAAGCTGATCCTGCGGCACGCGCTTTAACCCGGCCAGCGCAATCAACGTGATAAGCGGCGTCCACTGCCACACATCCACCAACACAATCGCCAGCATGGCAGTATCGGTGCTGGACAGGATTGACCCGGCCTCCAGCATCCCAAGACTTTGAAACAGCCAATGGTACCAGCCGAAGGTGCCGTTATACAGAAACAGCCAGACCAGACCGGCCACCGCCGGGGCCATCATCATCGGCATCAAAAGGGCGGTGACCAGAAACTTTTCCCAGCGCGCGCCGTTCACGATCACCGCCAAAAGCAGTCCGATGCTCAGCTGCAAGGCCAGACACATCGCGCTGTACTGCGCCAGCAGCACCCAACCCTCAAGAAACCGCTCATCGCTGAACAGGCGGGTATAATTTTTCAGACCGACCCATTCGCCTTCGCCCACACCAACGTTCTGCAGCGACATCACGATCAGCCAGACAAACGGATAGAGCGAGATGAATGCCAGCACGGCAATCGCAGGGGCCATCAGATACAGATAATATCGACGCGGGGCCGCCGGGTTCAATCGGCTTGGCAGCGACAGCGTGGTCGTGGCCGGTCGTGCCTCAATGTCAGACGAGGTGCCCCGGGCGCGGAACAATTTGCTTCCGGGCGGCAGCGGTGCGGCGCCAAGGTTTGTCACTCCACTGGTCATCAAACGCAGCCTCCTGTCGCGAGTTACTGGTGCGTATTTTTTCCGGCCAAGGCATGGCACAGCAGACATAAGCCCGCTGTGCCATGCATCATTGCAAACTTACGCGTCGTTCAGACTGTCCAGCAGGCTTTGCACACTGCCGGCGGTTTCTGCCGGTGTCTGGGCATTCGACAGCATCTTTTGCGTTTCCGACGCGATGATCGAATGATACTCGTTCGCTTCGGGGATCTTCGGGCCAAGCACGAAGTTCGGATCTTTGATGCCAAAGTCGTACACGGCATCAAAGGTCAGCGCGTTTGGCATGGTGGTTGGGCGCGTCCGCGCCGCCACGACGTCAGGCAGTGCCAACACAGATTTGCGTGTCGGCGTACCGCCAAGCCCGGACAGAACTTCATACTGGTTCTGCTGGGACGTGGACCAGATCGCAAACAGATACGCTGCGCGCTTGATCTCTTCAGACGCGTTGCCACTGATGCCGATCCCGCCAATGCCGCAGTTGGTGCCGTTCACGGCTTCACCGCCGTTCAAGATCCATTCCGGCGCACCCTTGGGGCAAGGCGCATAGGCTGTACGGCCACCGCCCGCTACCGAGGTTTTCTCATCCTCGATCGAGGCTGCAAATTCATGATACTGAATCTGCATCGCAATATTGCCCGACTGATAGACCGTGTTCAACTCCAACGTGCCGTTTGCCAGGTTGTCGGGGTGCGAAACATCTGCCAGCGCCTTGAACTTCTCAAGCATCAGGACCGACTGCTCATCGCCCCATTTGGTTTTACCCGGCGTCTTGCTGCCAATCTTGTCGTCAATATCAAAATCGGTCCAGCGGCCATGGGCGAACATCATCCGCTGAATATCAAGCTGCGTGGTCCAGGCGAAAGTGCCCTGGTGCTGGGCATAACCGTAAGGCACATCTTCGCCAGCTTCTTTGCGCGCCTTGAAATAGGTCGCGAAATCCAGAACATTCTTCCAGGTCGTATCGTTGGTATATTCCATCGCATAGCCGTACTCGGCCTCGAACGCTTTGGAATTGGCCTCGTATATGTCCTTGCGGTAAAAGGTGCAGGCCACAGCGGCATCATACGGCAAAGCAATGACCCGGGCACCATCATAATAGCGGCCGCAAGCGGTCAGGAAGTTGTCGAACCAGACATCGTCACCATACCCCTCGGGGTCTTGCGGCAGCGTGTCGTCGCCAAACATGGGCGACAAATCGGCGTAGAAATCGGCAAAGGGCGATCCGATGGGCTTGTCCTGAATATACTGCAGCGGATAGTCCGCATTGCCACTGCGCAGATCAATCCCGGCCTTTTGCTGCACGACGGGCAGGTCATCGGTCAAAATTTCCACTTCGATGCCGGTCAGGTCGTAAAACGACTTGATCTTTTCACGGATCGCAAATGAAGGCGGGGTATTTTCCGACAGGAACACCAGTTTCGATCCGGAAAACTGCTTCCATTTTGCATCGTCAGACGATTGTGCCTGCACCCGTGTGCTCATCATCACCGAGTTCATGCCAACCCCCAGCGCGCCAGTGCCCAGCATCGTCACTGCACCGCCGCTCAGTTCCATGAACCTGCGTCTGCTGACGCTTTTATACATTGCGTTCTTAGGCCGATAAAACATGTGATCCCCCATTTGTGTGGTCCGGCCGAAACGTCGGTCCGGTCGTTCTGGTACTGATGATGTGCCTTCAAGCGCGGGATGCCTCCTCCCAGAGACCAAGTGCCGACGCATTTAATCGCGTTCACCACATTTTCCGCATGCCACATTTTCGCCTGCTGTCACGTTAGACGCATTCCGTAGCTCTTGTAAATTATTTTCTCAAAAAATCGATCCGAATGCGTGAAATAGCATCAAAGCGACTTGAATTTTGAAAAAGAGAGTCATCGCAGGCGTGATAGGTGGACGAAAGTGTCATGATGGGCGGTTGGCGCGATGAAAAGAGTGCGGTTAGGAAAAACTTTTTCAGCATCGCAGCAATGTGTGCCAGTAATGCCCGTAACGCCAAACCACGCCGGTCTGCCAACCGTCATATTCCGGGAAAAAAGGGTGTCGTTCTGTTCAGGCTGAAAGGAACTGCCCCCACACCAATGCCATCGCCCGTTCTTCGCACCTGCACGCCTGCTACTGAACCATATGGTATACCAAACAACAAAGATGTCGAATGATGTTCCGCATGCTGACAGGGGCCGCGCGGCAGGATCTTTCTTTCGTCAACGGGGGCCACGGAATAGGCAGACACTGCGGGATTCCAAGACCTGATGGTCGGCACGCCCAACATTTTTACTTGCCAGGTTTACAAGATGTGATACACATGACCATCATATGAGCATTTGGTGCAATTTGGTGTTAACGCCGAATCTGTGGGAAGGCGCTCGTACCGTGGAGGGTGGGGCAGCGCTAAGTTGGGGGACGTCGGAGGACTTGGGCGGTATCAAGCCCGACCTCTGAATGAAGTTCGGGAGGAACACATGCGGGTATTGGAAAACATCGAGCCGAAGGAGGTCATGTCCTTCTTTGAGGAACTGAGCGGTCGGCATCGGTGCTCGCAGCACGAAAAGGACGCGACGAATTACATCGCAGACTTCGCTGAAAAGCGCGCACTCACCTATCATCGGGACGCGTTGGACAACATCATCGTCAAGAAGCCGGGGACGAAAGGGTATGAAACCGCCCCCACGGTCATCCTGCACGGTCATATCGATATGGTCTGCAAACTGGACGAAGGTGTCACGCACGATTTCGCGACGGATGGCGTCAAGCTGAGCGTTGACGGCGACCGGATCCGCGCTGCAGGCACGACGCTTGGCGCGGACAACGGCCTTGGCATTTCCTACATGCTGGCGCTGCTGGATGCCGACGACATCCCGCACCCGCCGCTCGAATGCGTGATGACGGTCATGGAAGAAATGGGCAAAGTCGGCGGCGACAATGTCGATCTGACGAAACTTTCCGGCAAGCGCATGATCGATTTCAACTGGATCGAGGAAAAGCAGCTTTTGGCAGGTTGTTCCGGCGATGTCTCGTGTCGGATCGACGTAGATGCCGAATGGCAAGCCCCGCCCGCCGGTGGTGTCGCGCTGGTGATCGACATCCGGGGGCTTTTAGGTGGTCACTGCGAATTCGATATCCATTTTGAACGTGGCAACACGATTGTCCTGCTGGCGCGCCTGCTTCGCGCGGCCATGAAGGCAGGCGCCGTCCGCGTTGCGACCGTGTCAGGCGGGGTGCAGAACAACGTGATCCCCGCCGAAGCACAGGCGACCCTGCTTGTGCCCGAAAGCGAGGTCGATGCCGTCACAAAGGCGATCGAGGCCCGGGCGAAGGATATCCGATCAGAGTTCCGCATTGCTGACCCCGACATGCGCATTCATGTCGGCCGAAGCGACAGCCGCCCGGCGCGCGTATTTTCGACCGCCGCCGCCAACCGGCTTGTGCAGGTCGTCTCGCTCTTGCCGAACGGAATCACCAATCAGAACCTCGAAGTCGCGGGCAACTGGGAAACCTCGAACAACATCGGCCTGTTGCGGACGAGCGGCGACCACGTCGAAATCACATCGACGATCACCAGCGCTGTGACCTCGCGCAAGCACCTGCTTCTGGACCAGATGTTCCTGATTGCTGAACTGGCCGGCGAGGGCGTTCGCGCCAAACAGATCGGCCTTGATGCCCCGGAGTTTCCGTGGAACCCGAAGTCGCGCATGCTGGAAATCGCCAAGCAAAGCTTTGAACGTGTGATGGGTAGAAAGCCCGACGTGCTGGTTTCCGTTTGCAGCCTTGAACTTGGGATGCTCACACAGCGGATCGAAGGGCTCGACACGATAGGTATCGGCACGAACCTGTACGATCTTCATTCGCCGAAAGAGAGCATGGATCACACCTCGGTGGCGCGCGTCTGGCCGCTTATCAAGGATGTGATGCGCAATCTCGACAAATAGTCAAAGCCGGGCGGTTCGAACGTGCCGCCCTGCACCATTTGCAGCCATCCAGTTCCACCGGAGGACACAGCAATGGCATCTGGCCAAACCCCTGCACCATTCGAGATCAACATCCCCCAGGCAGACCTCGACGACCTTATGGCGCGCCTGAAGCGGACACGTTTTCCAGCCGATTATGCCAACGACGATTGGCGGTATGGCTACAATACTGCCTATCACAAGGAACTGATCGACTATTGGATCAACGACTACGACTGGCGCGATGTCGAGCGCCGGATGAACAAACTGCCGCAATTCAAGATTGATCTGATGGGCGTGCCGCTGCACTTCATCCATGTAAAGGGCAAGGGTCCGAACCCGATGCCGCTTCTGATCCATCACGGCTGGCCCTGGACATTCTGGGATCTGCGCAAGGTCATCGGCCCGCTTACCGACCCCGTGGCCCATGGTGGCCGCGCCGAAGATAGCTTTGATGTCGTGCTGATCTCGTTGCCGGGCTATGGATTCTCATCGCCGCTGACGACGACGGGCTGGAACTTCTGGCGCACGGCAGATCTTGAAAACGCGCTGATGAAGGACGTTCTTGGCTACGAAAAATACGCGACCGCCGGAGGCGACTGGGGCGCGCTGGTGGCACAGCAGCACGGCCACAAGTACGAAAACGACGTGATCGGGGTCTATACGCATTTCGCGGCGCAAATGAGCCACTACCTGCCCACGCATCCGGACCAACCGAAAGGCGTCTTGTTCGACCCGGTCCTGGGCCTTCCCGCCGAAAGCGAATACAGCGCCGAAGAGGCCGGTTGGTTTGAACGCGGCAAGCTGTTCGTGCAACAGGAAAGCGGCTACGGCGAGATTCAGTTGACCAAGCCACAGACGCTTGCGGCCCTGTTCGCAGATTCCCCGGCCGGACAACTCGCCTGGATCACGGAAAAGCGGTACTTCTGGGGCCTGGCCGAGCGCGGCGTCGGCACCGGGCCTTTCGAAAAGGTGTGGCCAAAGGAAGACTTGGTCACGACCGCGGCAGTGTATTTCCTGACCAACACCGGCGGAACCTCGTCGCGCTACTATTGGGAATGCCGCGGCAATCCTTGGACGCCCAGCCACGATCGCTTTCCGGTCGTCGGCGCACCGACCGCAGTCTCGGTCTTCCCGGGCGAGATTTACAAGCCGCCCATGACCTGGACGAGCAAGTATTTCAATCTGAAACAGTACCGCGTTCACAACGATGGCGGCCATTTCGCGCCGCTCGAAGTTCCGCACCTGTTCGTCGATGACGTGCGGACTTTCTTTGCCACACTGCGCAATTGAACCAACGAAAAACCCCAACCCAACAGGAGAAAACCATGAAAGACATATCTGACGGACACAACCACGGCCGCCCCCTCAAGGCCACGCGCCGCAGGTTCGGTGTCATGGCCGTTGCTGCGGCAATGTTTGCGGGTCTCGGCGCGACCGCAAGTTTCGCCCAGATCAAGTATCCCGACGGCTTCAACCCCGATGAATGGGTGCTGGTGGCGTCCGTCATCAACACGACGAACCCCTACATGATCTCGAACATCGAAGGCGCGGAAGCGATGTCCAAAGCGCTGGGGATCAAGCTTGAAATCGTGAACTCGAACGGGTCGTCGCAAACCTCCATCTCGAACATCCTGGCCATCCTCGCCAGCGGCAAGAAGCCGATCATGTTCGTCAATACCGTCGCAAGTTCTGACGCGCCGACCATCGTCGATGCGGTTGGGCGGGCGGGTGGTTATGTCTCGATCTGGTGGAACAAGCCGGACGAGTTCAAACCGCAGGATGTCGGCGACCATTTCGTTGCCTTCCAAAAGCACCCTGGCGTCGAATCCGGACGTTGCGGCGCGCAGGCGCTGGCCGATGCGATTGGCGGAAAAGGCAATGTGGTGCTGCTGCCCGGCGTGTCGGACAGCACGACCAGCCAGACCCGCGTGGCCGGCTTCCGCGCCGAAATCACCGAAAAGTATCCCGACATCACGATCCTAGATGAGCGTCCGTCGAATTGGGATCCGCAGTTGGGTGCCAAGAACGCGCAGGACCTGATCGTGAAATTCGGCAGCGAAATCAACGGTGTCTGGAGCGCCGACGACGGGATGCAGATCGGTGCCATGCAGTCGTTTGAAAACGCGGGGCTTCTCGACAAAGTCAAGTTTTCGTCTGACGGTCTCTATCCGAAAACGCTGGAGGACATCATCTCGGGTCGCGGCGGCAATGCGATCGTCGGCGAGACGTTCCACCGCGGCTACATGGCCTCTGCCATCGGGCTGTATACTGCCTACCTCGCGGCCTCGGGCCAGATCGTCCCAAGCGAACTGCCGGTTGAAAAGCGCGAGAGCCTGTTTAAGCTCAGCTGCGTCACGCCGCAGAACTATGAGCAGTACCTGCAATACGACGCGCCGGGCGCAGCCGACGCCTTCGTCGTACGTCTGATGGAGACTGGCCCTTGGGCGACGGAACCTGTGCCATTGATCGGTGCCGGCCCCGAAGTCCTGCCAGGCCAGTAAGCGATCACCTTGCGGCCGAGGTGCTTCACCTCGGCCGCGCAGACAAAGCTGTCTGGCGCTGTTGCGCCTTGCACGACACTACCCGCTACCAACAGCTTCACCGCATCTGGAACAAGAACGAGATAAAGACCATGTCGTCCAATCTGTTCAAAAGAATCAACGGCCCAATCGGCCTGATCGTCTCGATCCTGGTCCTCGTCGTGATGTTCTCGATCCTGAATCCCAGGTTCGGAAGCATCGAAAATCTGCAAAACGTCCTCTACCAGTCTTCCGTGCCGCTGATCGTGGTTGTTGGCGCAACACTGGTGATCCAGATGGGATCCATCGACCTGTCGGTTGAAGGCGTCATGGGTGCGGCTGGCATGGCCTGGATACTTCTTTCACCGAACACGCGGCTCGATAGCGATATTGGGGCGTGGGCATGGGTGGTGGCGATCGGTCTTGGCCTTGCGGTAGGGCTTCTGTCCGGGATCGTGCACGCAAAGCTGACCGTGCCGTCCTTCGTGGTCACATTGGGCACGTGGTATGTCGGCCTTGGCATTGCCATCCTTCTTTACGGCAACGACATGCTGCCGACCCTCACCAACGAGACGCTTGCCCGCTGGCCAAGCCGCCTGTCGTTGGGATTGCCCAATTCGTTCTGGCTGGCGGCTGTCGTCATGGTGTGCGGCATCCTCACATCCAACTTTACAAGTTTTGGGCGCGGCGTGCTGGCGGTCGGCAACAACGAGTCAATTGCCCGCGCCAGCGGCATGTCGGTTGACCGCATCAAGATTGCCGCTTTTGCCGTTGCCGGATGCCTGAGCGGCCTTGCGGGGATCCTCGCCACCATGCAGCTTGGATCAGGGTCACCCGACATCGGTTTCGGTCAACTCTTCACCGTCATCCCGGCCGCGGTCATTGCCGGCACCGCTCTGGGCGGCGGCGAAGGCGGCGTCACCCGTTCGGTGCTGGGCGTCTTTCTTCTGATCATCCTGAACAACGGTCTCGTATTGGCGGGCGTCGACCCCGATTTCCAGACCGGCGTGTTTGGTACAATCCTGATCATCGCGATCGTTGCAGTAGCGTGGCCCGAGCGCGCCCGCCTGAAGGTGGCAAAATGACCGCAGCCATTCCTCCCGTCCTGAAGCTGACCAACATCAGCCGGACCTTTGGCAAGACCAAGGCGGTCAGTAACGTGTCACTGACCATTCAGCGGGGCGAGGTGATCGGCCTGACCGGGGAAAACGGCGCGGGCAAATCCACCCTGCTGAAGATCCTCGCGGGCATCGAGCGTCCGGACGAAGGCCAGATGGAAATCAACGGCAAGGCCGCAAATTTCCGCAGCGCGAACGACGCTTTCAAGGCAGGTGTGGGTGTCGTTCACCAGGAACAGTCGCTGTTCACGAACCTTACGATTGCTGAAAATATCGCGTATCAAAAGGGCTCCAAGACCGGGTTAAGCCGGTACGGCATCAAGAACTGGTCGCAGATCAATGCCGACGCGGCTGCCGTCCTGGACAAGATCGGCTTCAAAATTGACCCGCGCTCGCGCGTGGGTGACTTGTCGTTCGTTGACCGGCAGATGGTCGAAATCGCGCGGGCGGTCTGCGTCGAGCCGGGCGGAAACGACGTTCCCTTGATCATCCTCGACGAACCGACAGCTGTCCTGGAGCAGGCGGAGGTCGCTGTTTTGGAGCGCGAGATCCTGAAACTCAGGAAATTCGCCAGCGTCATCTTTGTGTCGCATCGTTTGGATGAGGTGCTTCGTATCTGCGACCGCGTTGTGGTCATGCGGCATGGACAACTGACAATCGACCAAAGCACGGTCGGTGTCACCAAGCAGGATCTGTTCAAGGCAATGGTCGATGATGCACCGGTCGCGGCGTCGCGCACCCGCCGAACGCTGCCCGCGAACGTCCAACCAGCCATCGAGGTCCGCAGCCTGACTTTGGATGGCAAGTTCAGGAATTTTTCCTTTGCCGCCTATCCGGGCCGGATCACGGCACTTGTCGGCACGAACGGCTCAGGCCGCGGCGCGTTGGTGCGGTCGATGTTTGGCGCAGAAAAACACGATTCCGGCACGATCCTTGTCGATGGCCACGAGGTGTCGAATTGGTCGATCCGCAAGGCAGTGGCGGCAGGGTTGGCCTTTGTGCCCGCCGAACGGAAAACCGAGGGGATGATCGGCGGCTTCCCGGGGACGCGCAATATCGCGCTGGTGCATCAGCGCGAAGCGATGGTCGGGCCATTCCTGCATCCGGGAAAGATGGCAGCCATCGCACAAGCCTGGTTCGACCGGCTTGACGTCAACCCGAACAACATTCACCAGCCGCTCGACCAGTTTTCGGGCGGTAACCAACAAAAGGTCGTGCTTTCGAAGTGGCTTAATTTGCCGAACCTCAAAGTGCTGATGTTGGACCACCCGCTCCGCGGCCTTGATGTTGGTGTATCACAGTCAGTCAATTCACAGATCCGCCATGCCTGCGCGAACGGCGCCGCAGTCATCATGATTCCAGACACCATCGAAGAGGCCCTTGAACTGGCCGACGAAATTCTGGTGATGCGTGACGGCGAGATTTCGGCGCGCCATGACCTGAGCGTCGTCGGCGGCCTTGCGATCAAGGAAATCGTATCGGAAATGGTATGAAAACCAGCAACGCCCGCTCGCCCGCAACTCTGACCCGTCAGCGACCCAAAAAGGGAATGGCATCCATGAAACACCTTCGCAGCTTCGTGGCTTGGCATACGGTGGCGCCGCCGCTCGTTTTCGTGGCGATGGTCCTTGTGGTGGGGGTCATCAACCCCAACTATCTGGGTCCCTTCGGCATTTCCATCGTCGGGGCGACTGCCGCGCCGATCCTGCTGGTTGCGGTTGGTCAGGCCATGGTGCTGAACATCGGGTCCATCGACTTGTCCAATGCGGCGATCAGCATGCTGGGTGCAATTCTGATGGCGATCCTCGTGCCGCAGATCGGGCTGCTTGGCATCTTAGGTGTGCTGGTGCTGATGACAGTGATCGGTGCCATTAACGGGGCGGTGCTTGCATATACGCAGGTGCCATCCTTCGCGCTGACTCTGGGCACGCTCGGTATCCTGCAGACTGCGGCGCTGGTGATCAGCGATTCGCAGACAATCTACCTGTCTGAAAACCGCGAACTGGTGACAGTGTTTTACAATACCAGTATCGCGTTCATGCCGCTGACCTTCTGGATTGGCGTCGTTGTGGCGATCACATACTGGGCGCTGCTGCGCTTCACGGTACTGGGCCAGAACATGACGGCGGTCGGCAAAAATGA
>JANMDH010000012.1:0-2973 GCA_031376195.1 Gemmobacter sp.
ACCCGGAGCGGGACGCTGTGGATGACCCTGATCTGGTGCAGATCCTGCCGCCGCGGCCGGAATGGGATTCGCCGCTGTGGATCGTGACGCATGTCGATCTGCACCGGACGTTGAAGGTGCAAAGCTTTCTGACGCATCTGAAAACGGCGGCGCAGGGCTGGGTGGGGATCTAGGCCGCCCGGGGATCAGTTGATCTGCAGCGTGCCGATGCAGAGCACCGTGGGCAGATGCCTGGCAATTTCGGCCCAGTTCTCCCCCTCATCGAGACTGGCGAAGACGGACCCGCTGTTCGTGCCGAAATACACCCCTGCGGGCGTGTTGCGGTCTGTATCCATCGCCTGTCGCAGGACGGTGAAAAAGCAGTTGCTGTCGGGCAATCCATGGCGCATCGCGGCCCAGTTTTCGCCCCCGTCCTGCGAACGCCAGACGGCCGCCGAAGCCCCCGGCGGAAAGCGCCCGGCGCTGTCGCCGTTCAGGGGCAAGACCCAGATCATGCGGGGATCACGCGGGTGCACGGCAATGGGAAAGCCGAAGGTGGAGGGCAGGCCCGACGTGATATCGTGCCAGCTGCGCCCGCCGTCGGGGCTGCGAAAGACACCGTGATGGTTCTGCTGATACAAAAGATCCGCGCCGTCGCCCCCTGCCCCCGGCGCGCGCACCAGATTGTGGACGCACAAACCGACATCCTGACCGTCGACCGGGGTATCCGGGGCTGCGGCGTCATTGGAGCGGCGATTACGCCGGTCCCATGTCTGACCGCCATCGTCGGTCGCGAAAACCCCTGCCGCCGATATCCCGACCCACAGCTTGGCCGGATCACTTACGTTCGCCACGATACTGTGCAGGATCAACCCCGCGGCCCCCGGCTCCCATCCGTCGCCGGAGGGGTGATCACTGAGCGCCTGAACTTTGGTCCAGGAAGCACCCTGATCGAGGCTGGAAAACAGCGAGGCGGGTTTTGCGCCTGCATAAAGCGTATCGCCCGACAGTCCCAAGGACCAAAGCGCCGTGATCTGCCCTGTAAAAGGCGCAGGTAGTGAAGGTTGCTGGTTGATGTGCGCGGCAAAGGCGGGGTCATTGGCCAGCCAGTCGTCAAACTTGCCATTCGACAGCTTTGACAGGCTCCAGCTTGCGCCCGCATCATCCGATCGCCAGACACCCGCCCCGTGCCAGTCACCACCCCCCGCCGCCCAGAGGGTGCCCGTCACCGGATCACCAATCGCATGGTTGATCGGCCAACCGTCACAGAACGGGCCGGACACCTGCCAGCCGCCGCGCTGATTGTCAGAGGTCAGCAGGAACAGGCCCTTGGTCGTGCCTGCCAGAACGGTGATCGCCGGGGTCATGCTCGCCTCCCTGCCATGCCGGTTGCAGGTTAGCACAGGCCACCGCACACTGCCTAGCGCCGGGACGGCGCCCTGTCAGCAGGGCAAACACAGGCTGAGAAAATGATTTAATGGTGAACCCGGAGCGATTCGAACGCCCGACCCTCAGATTCGTAGTCTGATGCTCTATCCAGCTGAGCTACGGGTCCACTATGCGGGGGATTTAGCGACCCCCGCCCCCTATTGCAAGGGCGAAACGGCGTTCTGATCAAGGCTAGTCCAGATCGGACAGTCCGGTCCCTTTGGGCAGTCTGATGATGAATTCGGTTCCGTCCTCGTCCGTGCGCAGCAAGTCCAGATGACCGCCGTGCCCGCGCACCAGGTCTGCCGAAATTGCCAATCCCAGACCCGACCCGCCCTTGCGCGCACCGCCCTGAAAGGCGGTGAACAGATGCTCCCGCGCCTTGGGCGGCAAACCCGGGCCGGTATCGCCGACGCGGATCCACCAGTCCGTATCATCCTCGCCCCCGGAGATTTCGATGGTGCCCGGCGCGCCCGCCGCTTCGATCGCCTGCCGGGCGTTGCGCACCAGGTTCGACAGCACCCGGTAGATCTGTTCGCTGTCTGCGCGGATCATCAGGCCTGCCGGCACATCGATCAGGCAGGCGGGTTCCGTCGTGGCGGACAGTCCTTCGCCTTCGGCCACCTCGTCGACCAGCACCCGCAGCGGCAGGCGGGACAGCTGGGGGGGATGTTCTTCTGCCCGCCCGAAGACCAGGGTCGCCTCGCACAGCGATACCGCCCGCTGGATCGATCCGATCAGTTTGGGTGCCGTTCGCGTCACCGCCGCCGGATCCACGCTGCGCTCGATCCGGTCCGCAAACAATTGGGCCGTGGTCAGGATGTTGCGCAGATCGTGGCTGATCTTGGCCACCGCACTGCCCAGTTGCGCCAGGCGTTCCTTTTGCCGCAGCGCCGCCGTCATCTGCGTCTGCAGCGATTGCAGGGCCAGTTCCGCGTCCAGCAATTCGGTCACGCGCGATGTGGGCGTGATGACCCGCGTGCCATCTTCGGGTGCCTGGGCATAACTTTGCATATGCCGGACCACCCGCCGGATCGGCAGCACCAGAAGACGCTGGACCGCGCCGAACAGCAATGCCGCCGTTACCACGGAAATCAGCGCCGACAGGACCAGAATGCGCAATCCGTAATCGATCATGGCATCGCGCAGGGGCTTTGTCTCCAGCGTCACTTCGATCAACTGGCCTGCATCCTGCACAGGCTGACCGATCACACGGATCACCCGGTTTTCAGGATCCCAAAGGCCGCTCATCGCGTCCCGGATCAACTGGAACGCGCCTGCCATGCGCAGGTCATACGTCTCAAAGATCGGCTGCGGGATTGGTGATGACAGCACGAGCTGGCGCACATCATCCCGCCGCAGAACGACGTTGAACACCTCGGCGTTCGCCAGCAGTTCTTTTTCCAGTTCGGGCGTGATCATGTCGTCACTGGTTGTCAGCAGGGAAAGCGAGGCAATCTGTGCCTTTTCCAGCCGCAGGCCCAGATAATCTTCGCGAAACCTGGCGATGGAGGGCACGAAGATCAGCACTTCGGCCAGCATCACGAACACGATCGTCAGCAGCAG
>JANMDH010000035.1:0-1706 GCA_031376195.1 Gemmobacter sp.
CATGTCGATGCTGTCCGAAATGGGCATCAACGTCATCGAGAATGACGAAGCGGACGAAGCCGAACCCTTGGGCGAATTGGTCGAAACCAACACCTCGCGCGAAGTGGCTGTCGCTGGCCAATCTGCCGAAGCGCTGGACCGGACCGACGACCCCGTCCGCATGTATCTTCGCGAAATGGGCTCGGTCGAACTGCTGTCGCGCGAAGGCGAGATTGCGATTGCGAAACGCATCGAAGCGGGCCGCAATACGATGATCCTGGGCCTGTGCGAAAGCCCGCTTACCTTTCAGGCGATCACCATCTGGCGGGATGAGTTGCTGTCCGAAGACATTCTGCTGCGCGATGTGATCGACCTTGAGGCGACCTTCGGGCGTTCCCTTGAAGGGGACGAGGAAATGGTCGGTCCGGGTCTGGACGAGGTGGACATGGGTGCCGCCCCGCGCCGCCCTGCGGGTGGGGCAGAGCCGGAACTGGACGCAGACGGCGAGCCGATCCTGCACGCGGATGAGGACGACGAGGATGACGAGGCATCGGCCATGTCACTCGCCGCGATGGAAGCGGCGCTGAAACCGCGTGTTCTGGAAACGCTTGACCTGATCGCGCGCGATTACGCAAAGCTGGCCGCGATGCAGGATCAACGGATGCACGCGACGGTGAACAAATCGGCGGGCTATTCGACGGATGACGAAGCCGCCTATCAGAAACTGCGGTCCGAAATTGTGCTGTTCGTGAACGAGTTGCACCTGCACAACAACCGGATCGAGGCGCTGATTGATCAGCTGTACGGGATCAACCGCAAGATCATGTCGATCAATTCGGCGATGGTGAAACTGGCCGACGCGGCGCGCATCAACCGCCGCGAATTCATTGACGAATACCAGAATTATGAACTCGACCCGGGCTGGGCCGACCGGATGGCCGCGAAAGCGGGCCGGGGCTGGCAGGCCCTGATGGAGAAAAGCCGCGACAAAGTGGAAGAACTGCGTGGGGAAATGTCGCAGGTCGGCCAGTATATCGGCGTCGACATCTCCGAATTCCGCCGCATCGTGAATCAGGTGCAGAAGGGCGAAAAAGAGGCGCGTCAGGCCAAGAAGGAAATGGTCGAGGCAAACCTGCGTCTGGTGATCAGCATTGCCAAGAAATACACGAACCGGGGCCTGCAATTCCTTGACCTGATTCAGGAAGGCAACATCGGCCTGATGAAGGCGGTGGACAAGTTCGAATACCGTCGCGGTTACAAGTTCAGCACTTATGCGACATGGTGGATCCGTCAGGCGATCACCCGGTCCATCGCGGATCAGGCGCGCACCATCCGGATTCCGGTGCACATGATCGAGACGATCAACAAACTGGTCCGCACCGGCCGCCAGATGCTGCACGAGATCGGCCGCGAACCAACGCCCGAGGAACTGGCGGAAAAACTGCAGATGCCGCTGGAAAAGGTCCGCAAGGTGATGAAGATCGCCAAGGAACCAATTTCGCTGGAAACCCCGATTGGGGATGAAGAGGACTCGCAGCTTGGCGACTTCATTGAGGACAAGAACGCGATCCTGCCGTTGGAAAGCGCCATTCAGGAGAACCTGAAAGAGACGACGACGCGGGTATTGGCATCCCTGACGCCACGTGAAGAGCGGGTGTTGCGGATGCGGTTTGGCATCGGGATGAACACCGACCATACGCTGGAAGAGGTGGGGCAGCAGTTCTCGG
>JANMDH010000005.1:0-4602 GCA_031376195.1 Gemmobacter sp.
ACAGCAGATAAAGTGCTGCCTTGCCGACCTCTTCTTGCGTGACGTTGCGGCGGAGCGGTGAGTTCAATTCGTTCCACTTCATGATATAGCGGAAATCCCCGAAGCCGGCGGCCGCGAGGGTCTTGATCGGGCCTGCGGAAATCGCGTTCACGCGGATGCCGTCCTTGCCCAGATCTTCGGCCAGATATTTCACCGATGCTTCCAGCCCGGCCTTGGCGACGCCCATCACGTTGTAATGCGGCATGACCTTTTCGGCACCGTAATAGGTGAGCGTCAGCAGGCTGCCGCCATCGGGCATCATGGCGCAGGCGCGCTGACAGATGGCGGTGAAGGACTAGACGGAGATATCCATCGTCATGCGGAAATTTTCAGGCGAGGTATCGACATAGCGGCCACGCAGTTCGTTCTTGTCGGAAAAGCCGATGGCGTGGACGACAAAATCCAGCTTGCCCCAGATCGTGCCGATATGGGCAAAAAGCGCGTCGAGCGAGGCCGCATCGGACACATCGCAATCGACCATTTCCGTCATGCCGATGGTGGCGATCAGGGGTTCGACGCGTTTGCGGAACGCATCGCCCTGATAGGAAAACGCCAGTTCCGCGCCGTGTTCGGCGCAGACCCTGGCGATGCCCCAAGCGATGGATTTGTCATTCGCAAGGCCCATGATCAGCCCGCGTTTTCCTGCCAGAAGTCCTGTGGTCATTGATCCCGCCCGTCCCTTTGGTATTTGGCATCGGTCTAGGCGATCCGAGGGGGCGCATCAAGTGGAGCGGTTTATAAGACTTAAGTGTCAACTGGCCCTTGCGGTGGTAGGCGAAGTTGCTTACCAAAATGCGCGGTGCGGGTTGCGGGAAGACGACCCCGGGCATGTGTCGTGATCAATTCAGGAAAACCGATGGACAGGGGTGGCATCTTTGCGGGGGAAGACCCGTTTCGACTGGCCCAGGATTGGCTGGCCGAGGCTGAGCGGTCAGAACCGAATGATCCCAATGCGATTGCGCTGGCGACGGTGGATGAAACCGGGTTGCCCAATGCGCGGATGGTTTTGCTGAAGGACATCGAAGCCGAGGGATTCGTGTTCTATACGAATTATGAAAGCCAAAAAGGGCGTGAAATTGCGGCCAGCGGCCGCGCGGCGTTTGTGCTGCACTGGAAAAGCCTGCGTCGCCAGATCAGGGTGCGGGGGGTAACGGAACGCGAAGAGGGGCAGGCGGCGGATGCATATTACGCATCACGTTCCCTGAAAAGCCGTCTGGGGGCATGGGCATCGCGGCAATCTGATCCGCTGTCGTCGCGGGCGGCCCTTGTGGCGGAAGTGGCGAAAGAGACATTGAAACAGGGCGTAAATCCGGCACGCCCGCCGTTTTGGGGCGGAATCCGGATCCGGCCGTTAGAGATTGAGTTTTGGGCAGATGGCGATTTTCGGCTGCATGATCGTTTCCAATGGCGACGCGAGGACTTGCATTCCCAGTGGATTGTTTCACGATTGAACCCTTAGGGACTGGGCGCGTTTGGTGACGTAAGATAATCTGCGCAGCGGCCTTGCGCCGTGTTCGGGTTTTGTTGAATGAGTGATGGAATTAGAGCTTTGATCAAGGAACGGCTCTCAAAATGTCTGAAGAAGATACCGCCGTTACGTTGGTGAACGGCAAAGTAAAATGGTTCGACACCGTCAAGGGCTTTGGCTTTATCGTGGCCGATGAGGGCGGATCCGATATTCTGCTGCACGCGAATGTGCTGCGGAACTTCGGGCAAAGCTCGGTCGCGGATGGGGCGGTCGTTGCGGTGACCGTGCAGATGACGGCCCGTGGTGTGCAGGCTGTTGAGGTGCTCAAGATCGAGCCGCCTGCAGGCACGGTGTTCCCGCTGGGTGAGGATGGCGTGACGGCCACCCCGGAAGAGATCATGCTGCGGCCGCTGGAGCCTGCCCGGGTGAAATGGTTCGACAAGGGCAAGGGGTTCGGCTTTGCCAATGTGTTCGGCAGTTCGGAGGATGTATTCATCCACATCGAAGTGCTGCGCCTTTCAGGATTTGCGGATCTTGGGGCGGGCGAGGCGGTGTGTCTGCGGATCATTGACGGGAAACGGGGCCGGATGGCCGTTCAGGTGGTGTCATGGGAATCGGCCGCGCGGGGGTAGGGCTGGCAGGGTATCTGCTGTCAGCCGGGGCCGCGCTGGCGGAGTGCCGGGCAGACAGCGTGTCGCTGCGGGGGCCGGATGGTGCGGTGATGCAGTTTCGCGTCGAAGTGGCGGATGAGGGACCGGAACGTGCCAAGGGCCTGATGTTTCGCGAGAAACTGGCGCAGTCTGCGGGGATGCTGTTTGTTTATGAGGCACCGCGCCGGTCCAGTTTCTGGATGGAAAACACGCTGATCCCGCTCGACATGGTATTTGCGGATGTGACGGGGCGGGTGACGAAGGTGCATTCCAATGCGATCCCGCTGGACCGGACGCCGATTGACGGCGGGGATGGAGTTCTGGCGATACTGGAGATCAACGGCGGGTTGGCCGAGCGTCTTGGCATTGTTCCGGGATTTGAGTTGCGTCATCCGTCACTGGATCAGACAATCGCGGCCTGGCCCTGTGATTGATACTTTCCAAGCCTGTGAAAGCGCGTTAGGAAGCCCGCAGTCGGAGCGTAGCGCAGCCTGGTAGCGCATCTGGTTTGGGACCAGAGGGCCGGAGGTTCGAATCCTCTCGCTCCGACCATTTTCAAAGCAGGGCAAATGGGCTTAGGGTGCGGGGCAACTTCACCTGAACGAAAGGCCATGCCTTGACTGTTTCCCCCGATTTCCTGACCCACATCCGAAGCACCCTTGCCGGGATCGAGGCCGAGGGGCTGACCAAGCGTGAACGGCCCATTTCGGGGGCGCAGGGGGCGCATATCCGGGTGGACGGGCGGGACATGCTGAACCTGTGCGCGAACAATTATCTGGGGCTGGCGGATCATCCGGGTCTGGTGGCGGCGGCAAAGGCGGCGATGGATGCGGACGGGTTCGGGATGGCGAGCGTCCGGTTCATCTGCGGGACGAACGGCGGTCATCGGGCGCTGGAGACACGGCTGGCGGATTTTCTGCGTACCGATGATTCGATCCTGTTCGCGGCCTGTTTTGACGCGAACGGCGGACTGTTCGAGCCGCTGCTGGGGCCAGAGGATGCGGTGATTTCGGACAGTCTGAACCATGCGTCGATCATCGACGGCATCCGGCTGTGCAAGGCGAAACGGTATCGGTATGCGAATTCGGACATGGTCGATCTTGAGGCGCAGTTAAAGGCGGCGCGGGGCGATGGGGCGCGGTTCATTCTGATCGCGACGGACGGTGTTTTCTCAATGGACGGGTATCTGGCCAATTTGCGGGGCATCCGGGGGCTGGCGGATCAGTATGGCGCGCAGGTGATGGTGGATGACTGCCATGCGACAGGGTTCATGGGGCCGCAGGGACGGGGGACACCCGCGCATGCGGGGGTGAAGGTGGATATTCTGACAGGAACGCTGGGCAAAGCGCTGGGGGGCGCGTTGGGCGGGTATGTGGCGGGGCCGCAGCCGGTGATTGATCTGTTGCGGCAACGGGCGCGGCCCTATCTTTTTTCCAACGCGCTGCCGCCTGCTGTGGTGGGGGCGGGGCTTGCCGCCCTCGATATTGTGGAGGCGGCGGATGATCTGCGGGCGCGGTTGTTCGATAATGCGGCCTATTGGCGGGCGGGGCTGGCGGAGGCGGGGTTCCGGCTGTTGCCGGGGGAGCATCCGATCATTCCAGTGATGCTGGGGGATGCGGTTCTGGCGCAACGGATGGCGAGTGCGCTGTTCGCGCGGGGGATTTATGTGGCGGGGTTCTTTTTCCCGGTGGTGCCGAAAGGGCAGGCGCGGATCAGGACGCAGATGAATGCGGCGCTGTCGCGGGACGATCTGGACCGGGGGCTGGAGGCGTTCGTGGCGGCAGGGCGCGAGGTGGGGGCGATATGACGAATGAAATGAAGGCGCTGGTGAAGGCGCGGGCGGAACCGGGGCTGTGGATGGAACGCCGCCCCGTGCCGGAGATTGGCCCGGATGATGTGCTGATCCGCATCCGCAAGACGGGGATTTGCGGGACAGATATTCATATCTGGAACTGGGATGATTGGGCGGCGCGGACGGTGCCGGTGCCGCTGATCACCGGGCACGAATTCGCGGGCGAGATTGTGGAGATCGGGCGGAATGTCGAAGGGCTGCATCTGGGGCAGCGTTGTTCGGGCGAGGGGCATCTGATCGGGCGGCAATCGCGGCAGGCCCGTGCGGGCAAGTTCCATCTGGACCCGGCGACGCGGGGGATCGGGGTGAATGAACCGGGGGCGTTTGCGGAATTCCTGCGCCTGCCCGCGTTCAACGTGGTGCCTTTGCCGGACGAGATTGATGACGAAATCGGGGCAATACTGGACCAGCTGGGCAACGCAGTTCACACGTCTCTGTCCTTTGATCTGGTGGGCGAGGATGTGCTGATCACGGGGGCGGGGCCGATCGGGATCATGGCGGCGGCGGTGGCGCGGCATGTGGGCGCGCGGCATGTGGTGATCACGGATGTGAACCCGGCGCGGTTGGCCTTGGCGGCGGACGTGACGGATGTG
>JANMDH010000039.1:0-11814 GCA_031376195.1 Gemmobacter sp.
GAATGAAGCGCTGCACAAACCCAACAACCCGCTTGAGTGCTGGATTAGCAAAAAGTCGGGGCGAGAAATAGGCCCCCGCCGCCCTTTTCGATATTTCGCCCAAAGTCGGATAGGGTGCAATCATCCCGGCCATCGCCCCCATCTTCAGTTTGGCCGACAGGGCAAGCGCCCAAAGCCCGATCAATTCGCCGGCTTGCGGCCCTGCAATCGTCACGCCGATGGGGCGACCCTTCAGCACCATCAGTTTAAGCAGGCCTTGCGTCTGGCGCGTGGTCTGCGCGCGGTCATTATGGGCATAGGCCTGCGTGATAACCTCGACCGCTGCGCCATGCACTTCCCGCGCCTCCGCCTCGGTCATGCCCACCTGGGCGATTTCAGGATCGCTGTAGGTGACGCGCGGCACGGCATTTGTGGCGAATTTTGCGGGCAGACCGAACAGAATCTGGCGGATCAGGATACCGGCGTGGGCCCCTGCGACATGGGTGAACTGCATCCCCCCCGCCGCATCCCCGACGGCATAGACGCGCCGGTTGCTGGACCGCAGGTTTTCGCCAACTGTCACCCCTTTCGGCGTGTGATCCACCTTGGCCGCCGCAAGGTTCAGGCTGTCCAGAACCACCTTGCGCCCTGTCGCCACCAGCAGGTGACTGCCGTCGATGATGCGACCGTCCTGCAATGTCACCCTGATCTGACCGGAGACGTTCGTCACGGGCACGCCTTCAAGGATCACGACCCCTTCGCCCCGCAGGGCGTCGAGCACAACCGCTGCCGCCGCCGGGTCTTCGCGCCCCAGCGCGCGCGCCGCCTCGATCACCGTCACCTTGCCGCCCAGACGGCGATGCGCCTGTGCCATTTCGATCCCGATGGGGCCGCCGCCCAGAATTATCAGGTGGTCCGGGCGGTCGCGCAGGGCAAAGATCGTCTCGTTCGTCAGATAGGGCACCTCGGCCAGCCCGGGGATGTTCGGCACGGCGGGGCGCGAGCCGGTTGCAATGACAAAGCGTCGCGCGCGGATGGAGGTTGTGCCGGCCTGCACCTCTGTCGGGCTGATAAAGCGCGCCCAGTCGCGGATCACCGTGACACCCAATCCTTCAAAGCGGTCCTGACTGTCGACGGGTGCTATGGACGCAATGACGCGCGCGACGTGATCCTTGACGGCGCCAAAGTCGATCTGCGGGGTGACAGGTGCGATCCCGAAAGGCGCGCCCGTGGTCATCGCATGGGCGTGATGCGCCGCCGCAATCAGCGCCTTGGACGGGACGCAGCCCGCGTTCAGGCAATCGCCGCCCATTTCGCCTGCCTCGATCAATACCACGCGGGCACCCATCTGGACGGCCCCTGCGGCGACGGACAAACCGCCTGATCCGGCGCCGATGACGCAGATGTCGGTTTTGATCAGGGGCATCTTACAAATCCTTCCCGCGAAAGGCGCGGATCGCAATAGGCAGGGCGGCGAGGACGGCCAACCCCAGAATGGGGCCGAGGATCTGCGGGGAAAAGAAGATCGACAGGTCAGGCGTTTCGCCGCGGGCAAAGACGTCCGAAAGGCCCGATCCGATGGAGGTAAAGACCAAAGCGCCGGGCATGATTCCCAGAAAGGTGGTGATCACAAAGCGGTGCAATGCCACGTTCAGAAACGCCGGGATGAGATTGGCGAGAAAGAAGGGCACAATCGGGACGAGGCGCATCAGGAACAGAACCGACCATTCGTTGCGTTTCAGTCCGGCCTGCAGGCGGGCGACAGCGCCGCCTTTGGCGGCAAGCCCCTTGGCCACGGCGGTGCCAAAGCCATAGCGGGCCGCAAGAAACACGCCAATCGCGCCGAGGGTGGCGGCGATGACGTTATAGACGACGCCGGGAAACAGCCCGAACAGAAAGCCGCCGGTCAAGGTGGCAATCGTTGCCCCCGGCAGGCTGAAGGCGACAATCACCGCATAGGCCGCAACAAAGGCAAGCGAGGCGATCAGAAAGTTCTGATCGCGAAAGGCAATCAGATCGGCCCGGTGTTCCGACAGGGCGGCAAAGGTCAGGTCATCATGCAGCAGATACCCGCCGGCCACGGCCACGACCCCCATGATCAGGATCGGCAGGCGGCGTTTCAGGCGGGATGCGGACAGGCTTCGCACATCGGGCAAGGGCAGATCGGTCTGATGGGTCAAGGGATCATCCTCCATCCGGGGAACATGGCGGATGACCTGCGATGCGGATAGACCCGCTCACACAGCCTTGATGCTTTGGGGCATAATCGGGGGAAGATGTTGCAGTCCTGGCCCATGGCTGAAACATTCGGCGCGGATTTTGCGGCAAAGGTTACAGCGCAACTGCAGAATCATCCCCCGAAAGCGGGATGGCCTGCGTCGCTGCGGGGCTGCATTCCGAAAAATGGCTGGAAAAGCCGGATGGGGCGCGTTGACAAGGGCGCAGGGCGACCGTAAAGGACGGGCTTCAAATATGGGTGGTTCCCGAATCCAGTCGGATCCGGCGTGATCGCAAACGTGGAGAGCCGCTATGAAGCGCACATTTCAACCTTCGAACCTGGTTCGTGCCCGCCGGCACGGCTTTCGCGCCCGCATGGCAACCAAAGGCGGCCGTCTTGTGCTGGCCGCGCGCCGTTTCAAAGGCCGCAAGAAACTTTCTGCCTGATCAGGCAACCAACCTTTAGGGGTTCGCGATGACACCGCCGGAGGCGCAGGGTTCAGGCACAGATGCCGCACCCGGGACGCCCCCGGCGGTTTCGTTTTGCGTGCTGCAAAAGCGTGCCGATTTCCTGCGCGCAGCCTCGGCCAAGCGGCAGGCGACGGCGGGGTTCCTGTTGCAGGCACGGGCGCGGGGCGATGATCAGGCGACCATCCGCGTCGGATACACCTGTTCCAAGAAAATCGGGAACGCCGTGATGCGCAATCGGGCCAAGCGCCGCCTGCGGGCGATTGCGCGGTCGGTTCTGCCAAGGCTGGCGCAGCCGGGCTGGGATTATGTGCTGGTGGGCCGTCCGGGGGCGACGGTGACCAAGCTGTTCAGCGATCTGGAACGCGACCTGCGATCCGCCCTGCAAACCATCCACCGGGTAAAATCATGACCCCGTTCGCGCATGTTCTGGCCCTGCCGGTGCGCGCCTATCGGTTGGTGCTGTCGCCTTGGGTGGGTCACGGTTGCCGGTTTCAACCGACCTGCAGCGCCTATGCGATGGAGGCGCTGGACCAGCACGGGGCAATCAAGGGTGGCTACCTTGCGGCACACCGGATTTGCAGGTGTCATCCGTGGGGCGGGCATGGCTATGATCCGGTTCCGCCGGGTGATGGGAACACGCCTGACATGAAAGACTAAAAGATGATGGACACAGGCTTTTTCAAGTGGCTTTGGCGGTTCAACGCCGTCGCAATCGCCTTGGCGGCGGTTCTGTTTCTGATCCTGGGGGTTGTGATTGTGGGCGCGGAATTTGCCCGAATGTTTTTTTCCGACACGACTGCCGAGGCGATCCCTGTGTCTGACGACGCGTCCGGTGCCGATGCCACGCCAGTCGAACTTCATCTCGATCCGGTAGAGCAGCCCACGGGCACCGATCTGCTGCGCGTGGCACTGACCACATCCGCCGAGAGGTATGGGTCCAGTTTTTCCAAGTATCCTGACAGCAGCACGTTGAATGTCGGTTTCATCGACCCCGTCACCCTGAAGACGCGGTGGTTGTTTCCCGATGACAACACGTTGATCCTGCAACGATCAGATGTGTATCGCACCGTGCGCGATGTGACCGGGGCGGACGGGGTGGAAACGCGGGCGAGCCTGTATCTGGTGGTTTCCGCAGATACGACACGCGACGGTCAACTGTCGTTGCTGGACAAGGTGGATCTGATGGTGTCGTCTGCGGACGGGTCGGGCATGCGGGTTCTGGTCGAAGGTGCGGGTTCGTTGCAACAGACTGTCATGATGGATGCGGGCACGGAGCTGATTATCTATACCCAAGGCGATGAAACGCTGGTGGCGCGGATGGATATGCAAACACTGTCACTCATGGGCCCCGCCATTGCCATTCCGTTCCCGCGCAGGACGGATTGATCTGACCTGCCAGACGTGAATGACGGGAATCTTTTGAGCGGGGGTTCGGGTTCTGTGCGGGCATGGGCAGGGGTTCAAAGGGGGTTGGCGGCAAGAACACCTAGCGCAGCTTTTCAAAACTGATCGACACATCGCCAATATCGACGCCATAGCGTTTCATGTAGGCCCGGTTGAAGGCCCGCGTGTCCGATTGCAGCCATATCCAGTCGTCGAAGGTCACTTTCACGGTTTCCGCAGGGCCATTGGCGGACGGCACGGGCAGGTTGATCGTGTATTTCCAGTTGAACCTGTCGCCCTGTTCGATGCCCGTCGCCTGACCAATCACGCCCGGAGCGGTGCCCGTCCATGTCTGATCCCCGGTTTTCAGCAGGGTCCAGACGCGCTGTTCGGTCGATCCGTCCTCATACACGAAATCTTCGACGAGACGCAGGCGGCGGCCATCCCAGTCACCTTTGATCTTGACGGTGAACTGGCGGCGCACTGTGCCGAAGATGTCCTGAAACTGGCCTTGGGCAATCAGTTCCCCGTCAAAGAATTCCTCGATGTTCAACTGCCGACTGGAAAGCGACGCGTCGTTCAAGGATGGCTTGCCGGTGCAGGCCCCCAATGCCAAAACCAGTGCTGCCCCGATTATCTGCATCTTCATGGCGGTGTTTTCCCTGATGTGTTCTGCAGATATACGGTGGATGCCGGTCATCGGATGCGGCAATTTTCGGGAATTGGTTGCAAGGCGGGTCAGGGCAACGGCGAACACGCGGCGCGACCTGCTGGAGGATCGGCATTGTCAGCCGTTGTATTGCGGACGTTCCACCCCGGCGAGATAAGGAAAATGCAATGCAACTGGCCGCAGGGCATTAACCTTCCGCTCAGAAACTCTGCCTAGCCTGCCGTGGCGGGGCATCAGGTTTCCGCAGGCTCGGGGACCATGCCATGCGGCGTCATTTGCGATTTGCCTTGTCCGGGTTGACCGGAAATCTGTCCGGCAAGCCGGTGCTGCGGGATGCGGTGATCCTTTTGCCGCTGATTTTCAGTCTGGCCTTCTGGTTCGGGGGGGGCACCGCCCTGATCGGGATTGGCTTTGGCGTCACGCTGGCCTTTGTTCTGGCGGGCCACTTTCCGGGTGCAGCACCGTCGGGGGCGACCGATGCCGGTTCGGTGCAGGATCGATTGATTTTCATGCTGGACAAGGCATTGCAGGATGCCGACCGGACGGGGCAGTCCACGGCCTGTCTGGTGTTGCGGATGGATCAGGCCACGCGGTTTGGCGACCTGAACGGACCTGCCGTGCTGGCGGATGTCCTGGCCAGGACGGCAGATCGATTTGTGGGGGCATTGCGGGAAGGCGATGTCGTGGTGCGCCTGCCCGGGGGGGGCTTTGGTCTGGGGTTGCGTCCCGGCCGGCGGCTGGATGTCGAAACGATGATCCAGTTGGCGGCACGGGTTCAGGCGGCGGTTTCCGCAGGGATCAGCGTGAATGCGGTGACGCATCACATCACGTTTTCCGCAGGCTTTTGTCTGGGGGCGCGCGCGCCCGGCCAATCGGGCGAATCGCTGCTGGCAGCGGCCGATCTGGCGGCGCGCGAAGCAATGGTTCACGGCCCCGGCGCGATCAGGGCCTATACCGCCGATCTGGCGTTGCGGCAGGGGAACCGGATGGCGCTGTCGGACGCGCTGTCGGACGCGTTGGAAAATGGCGAGATCCGGCCGTATTTTCAGCCCCAGATTTCGACCGATACGGGCAGTATTTCGGGGTTTGAGGCGCTGGTACGCTGGCATCACGCGGATCGCGGTGTGCTGTTGCCCGGTGATTTTCTGCCGATGATCGACGCCGCAGGCCTGTCGGAACGGCTGGTCGAGGGGATGTTGTTTCACAGTCTGACGGCCCTTATCGCGTGGGACAAGGCGGGGATCCGCGTGCCATCGGTGGGTATCAACTTTTCCACGGCCGATCTGTCCAATCCGAAGCTGGTGGAAAAGCTGATGTGGGAACTGGACCGTTTCAATCTGGCCCCTGAACGCCTTTCGGTTGAAATCCTGGAAACCGTTGTGGCGGATACGGACAACGACATTTCGGTGCGCAACATTGCGGCCCTCGCTGACCTTGGCTGCGGGATTGATCTGGATGATTTCGGCACGGGCAATGCGTCTATCGCGAGCATCCGGCGGTTCGACGTGCGCCGGATCAAGATCGACCGCAGCTTTGTCACGCATGTTGACACGGACCGGGGGCAACAGCGGATGATTTCTGCGCTCGTCTCGCTTGCGGATCGGCTGGGGTTGGACACGCTTGCCGAAGGCGTGGAAACCGGGGGCGAACATGCGATGCTGGCGCAGCTTGGCTGCAGGCATGTACAGGGATTCGGAATCGCCCGACCGATGCCGTTCGAGGACACATTGGCGTGGATCAGCGCGCATGATGCGGCCCGGATCACCCTGCCGCGGATCGGAAACCGCGCGGCGGGCGGCTGACAGCGGGACCTGAGGGATCACCAATCCGCGACCTTCCCCGAAATTTGCGCGCAACCTTGGCCATATCGGGCGGTTCCTGCATCCCCGGTTGCCCCGCGACCTGAAAACCGCTTGACCTTTGCGGGGCGCTTCTGTTGAAGCAGCCGGAACGCGGGATGCTTACCGACGACGAGAGTCGCCGGGGGTTCCTTTTATTTTGGCATGGCGCCGTTGCAGTCCCCGGGCAGTCCGCCCGGCCTGTCCCGGCCCGAACGCGAAACGGCGGTGGTCCGGATGGACGATCAGAATCAGAACAAGAACCTTCTTCTGGCAACGGCGCTCAGCTTTGTTGTCATCCTTGCGTGGTTCTTTTTCTTCCCCCCGCCTGAACCCGTTGTCGATCCGGCGGCCGCAACGCTGACCACGCCGGATGGCACCGCCGTCACGCCCCCCGATGCAACAACAACCACCGCCGCCGCGACCGAGGCCGCAGCCCCGGTGCCGGACGCCCCGCGCCTGACCATCGACACGCCGCGCCTTGCGGGGTCAATCTCCATGTTGGGCGGGCGGATCGACGATCTGTCGCTGAAATCGTATCGCGAAACGCTGGACGAAGGATCGCCCCTTGTGCGGCTGTTGTCCCCGGTAGGAGAGCCGAATGCGTATTACGCCCTGTATGGCTGGGCCCCCGGCGGCGCGCTGACGTTTGACGACGTGCCCGGTGCCAATACGGAATGGATGCCTGCGGGCGGCGGCACCCTTGCCCCCGGTCAGCCCGTGACGCTGCGCTGGGACAACGGCAAGGGCCTGATATTCAGCCGCACCATCGCGGTGGATGATCATTACATGTTCACGGTCACCGATGACGTCGAAAACACCACAGCCGCCCCTGTGACACTGGCCCCCTATGGGATTGTCGCCCGGCATGGGGAGCCTGCAGACCTGCAAAACTTCTTTGTGCTGCACGAAGGTGTCGTCGGCCGGGTGGATGGGCAGCTGACCGAGACGAAATACGACGATTTGCGCGATCTGCCCGTGGTTGAGCGCGAAGGCGCACCCGCCGAAGTCATCAGCGCGACCACGGACGGGTGGGTGGGGTTCACCGGCAAATACTGGATGGCTGCCCTGATCCCGACCCAAGGCGCGCCCTTCACATCCGTTGTAAAGTATACCGCCGGTTCCGACATCTATCAGGCCGAAACCCGCCAGCCTGCGATGACTGTCGCCGCAGGGGCAAAGGGGACCACCACGTCCCGCCTGTTCGCAGGGGCTAAGGAGTGGGAAACCATCCGCGCCTATCAGGATCAGGGCTTCACCGATGCCGCCAGCCCGACCGCGACGCCGGTTGCAGGCTTCATCGACAGCATCGACTGGGGCTGGTTCTTTTTCCTGACCAAGCCGATCTTCCACGTCCTGCATATTCTGCATGGCCTGATCGGGAACATGGGACTTGCGATCATCGGGCTGACCTTTGTTCTGAAACTGCTCGTCCTGCCGCTTGCCTATAAATCCTATGTCTCCATGGCGCGGATGAAGGAGTTGCAGCCGGAACTGGTCGCCTTGAAGGAAAAGGCGGGCGACGACAAACAACGCATGCAGCGTGAAATGATGGCGCTGTACAAGGAAAAGAAAGTGAACCCGGCGGCGGGCTGCCTGCCGATCCTGATCCAGATCCCGATTTTCTTTTCACTGTACAAGGTGATCTTCGTCACCATCGAATTGCGTCATGCGCCGTTCTTTGGGTGGCTGAATGACCTGTCGGCCCCTGACAGTTCGTCGCTTTACAACCTGTTCGGACTGCTGCCGTGGGACGCGCCGGCGCAGGGGTCGATACTCGCGCTGATCTTCATCGGGATATTGCCGATCATCCTGGGCATTTCGATGTGGCTGCAACAAAAGCTGAACCCGGCCCCGACGGATGCAACGCAAGCGGCGGTGTTTGCGTGGATGCCGTGGGTGTTCATGTTCATGCTGGGCGGATTTGCGAGCGGGCTGGTGGTGTACTGGATCACGAACAACATCATCACCTTCAGCCAGCAATACATCATCATGCGCAGTCACGGGCACCACCCCGATATCTTTGGCAACATCAAATCCAGCTTTGGCAAAAAAACGGCAACGGCGGGCGCGGGGGCAAATCTGAATGCTGCCCCGACGAAGCCAGCGGCGGTGAAGCCTGTGGTGGTGAAACCAGCGACGGCGAAACCAGTGGTGGTGAAACCTGTGGCCACCAAACCCGCACCAGTCAAGAAAGCGCCGGCCAAGAAATGAGCCCCCGGCTGGCGCAGATCAGCCGCCACCCGATCAAATCGCACGGACGCGAGCGGTTGGCAGGCGTGACGCTGAGGGCGGGCGAAGCCTTGCCGTGGGATCGGCATTGGGCTGTGGCGCATGCGGCGGCAAAACTGGTTCCGGGCTGGAACCCTTGCGTGAATTTTGCCCGGGGGGCCAAGGCACCGGGGTTGATGTCCATCGCAGCAAAGCTGCATGAGGCATCGGGTCAGGTGACCCTGACCGCACCCGGCAAGCCGGACCTTGCCTTCCACCCCGATCAGGACGCCGACCTGCCCGCGTTTCTGGACTGGGTGCGCGATCTGAACCCCGCCGACCGCGCGCAACCTGTGCAGATCGTGACGGCAGGCCGGGGCATGACGGATACGGATTATGCGTCAATCTCGATCCTGAACCTTGCGTCAAACGCGGCGCTTGGGGCGGAAATGGGTGTCGATCTTGCCCCCGAACGCTGGCGCGCGAACCTGTGGCTGGAAGGGGTGCAACCCTGGGCGGAACGCGCGTGGGTCGGCCACCGGATACAGATCGGCGAGGCGGTGCTGGAGGTGACGGAACACATCGTGCGCTGTCGCGCGACGATGGCGAACCCGACAACGGGCGTGATTGATGCGGACACCCTGACTGCGCTGCAGACAGGCCACGGCCATCAGGAAATGGGGCTTTACGCGCGTGTCATCCAAAGCGGGGCGATTTCCCAGGACGACACGGTGGTGGTTCTGTGACGCTGCCCTTTCCCCTTGCCCCCGACCCCGAGGTTGAGGCACGCGAAGCGGGCCGCCTGCTGTTTGCAGGGCCTGTGACCTTTGTCAAAGGTGTGGTGGCGATGTCTGGTCTGCCCCCGGCGGATCGGTTGGAAGTATGTTTTGCGGGCCGTTCCAATGTCGGGAAATCCAGCCTGATCAATGCGCTGACGGGGCGCAAGACGCTGGCGCGGGCATCCAATACGCCGGGGCGAACGCAGGAGATCAACTATTTCGCGATGGGCGAGACGCGTTACCTCGTCGATCTGCCGGGGTATGGATACGCCGAGGCACCGCTGGCGATTGTCGAAAAATGGCAGCGCCTGCTGCGGGCCTATCTCGCGGGGCGGCAGACGCTTCGGCGGGCCTTTGTTCTGATCGACACGCGGCACGGGGTGAAAGCCGTGGACGAAGAGATCATGAAATTGCTGGACCGTTCGGCCGTGACATTTCAGGCGGTGCTGACAAAGGCGGACAAGGTGAGCGTTGCCGAACGCGAGGCGACGATTGAACAGGTGCGGGCCGCATTGACGAAACACCCTGCGGCCTATCCGGAGCTGGTGGTGACCAGTTCGGAAAAAGGCGACGGGATCGAGACGCTGCGGGCGATCATCGCGACGCTGGTGTAGGGCAAAATCCTTCAGAAGGATTTTGAGAAGAGTTTTCTGAAAACTCTTCTGCTTTCGTCAGACGTGCTGGGCGCCGTTGACCTGAAGTTCGGCACCCGAAATATAGCTCGACTGATCCGAACACAGGAACCAGATCGCATCCGCCACTTCACGCGGCTGACCCAGGCGGCGCATCGGCAGTTGTTCGACGATCTTGTCCGTGCCGGGCGAAAGAATTGCCGTGTCCACTTCACCCGGGGCGATTGCGTTGACGCGCACCCCTAAAGGCCCGAAATCATGCGCCATTTCGCGGGTCAGCGCGGCAAGGGCGGCCTTTGATGTGGAATAGGCAGCCCCGGCAAAGGGGTGGACGCGTGACCCGGCGATGGAGGTGACGTTGACGACCGACCCCTGCGCCGCGACCAGTTCATCCTGCAGACCACGCGCAAGGATCACGCTGGCAAAGAAGTTCACATGAAAAACCTGCCCCCAGGTGCGCAGATCGGTGTCGAGCGTGGTCAGGCGTTTGCCGCCTTCGCCTTTCGGTGAAATTCCGGCGTTGTTGACAAGGGCGTGCAGCCGCCCGTTGATCTTGCCCTTGATGGTTTCGATCGCCTGAATCGTCTTGTTCGGATCGGCAAGATCGATCTGGATGTGGTTATCCTCGCCCCCTGGCCAGGGGCAGCGCGGATCAAAGGGCTGACGAGAACAGGTCAGCACGCGCCAGCCTTCGGCGCCAAACCGTTTGACCGTGGCATGACCGATGCCGCGCGAGGCCCCGGTCAGGACAATGATTTTCTGTTCGGACATCGTGCAATCCCTGTGTTCACAATACCCTACTTTTCCTGTCAGGAAAGGCAAGTCAAGCCGGACTTGGCACAGCCCGCCAAAGCCGCTAGCAATCGGGCACCAGACGAGGCCCCTATGAAAAAGCAGATCGACATGAACGCATCCATCCAGACCGCGCGGACCCTGTCCGAGGCGCTGCCGTATCTGCAACGCTATTCGGGCGCGGTCGTGGTCGTGAAATTCGGCGGCAACGCGATGGGGGACGAGGCGGCGATGGCCGAGTTTGCCCGCGACATCGTGCTGATGCGGCAGGTGGGGGTTAATCCGGTCGTGGTGCATGGCGGGGGGCCGATGATCAACCAGATGCTGGAAAAGCTGGGGATCAAATCGACTTTCGTGCGGGGCAAGCGGGTGACGGACAAGGCGACGGTCGAGGTGGTGGAGATGATCCTGTCGGGCCTTGTGAACAAGCGGATCGTGCAGGCGATCAACGATCAGGGCGGGCGGGCCGTGGGGATTTCGGGCAAGGACGATGACCTGATGGTGTGCGAGGCGGATGACCCGGATTTGGGCTTTGTGGGGCGTCCGGTGGAAATGAACGTGCAGGTGCTGCGCGATCTGTATGCGGCGGGGATCATCCCGGTGGTGGCCCCGGTGGCGACCGGGATGGCGGATAACGAGACGTTCAATGTGAACGGTGACACGGCGGCGGGGGCGATTGCGGGGGCCTTGCAGGCGGACCGGTTGCTGCTGCTGACGGATGTGGCGGGGGTGAAGAACGCGGCGGGTGAAGTGGTGACGGCGCTGACCCCCGAGGAGGTGCGCCAGATGATCGACGACGGGGTGATCGGGGGCGGGATGATCCCCAAAGTGGAAACCGCGCT
>JANMDH010000050.1:0-3076 GCA_031376195.1 Gemmobacter sp.
GTTGACGGCGCACCGCCATTGATGTCCGGCGTTGCCGTCAGCGCCCAGGCAGACAGCGTCGCCGTCGATGAATGCCGCACCCCCAGCCAGTAAGTCACCCCCTGCCGCAGCATCAGCGCAACCGTCCCCGTCTTCAGCCCCGCCGTGGCGCAATCCATATCCGCCGTTTCCGTGATCAGGCTAGCCGGTCGTCCCAGACTGTCGGCCGCATAAACGCACGCCTTGCACAGTGCCGCCGCCACCGCCGTTGTCACGTTCACGCTCAACCCGTTCAGCGTGACATCTGACCCCGGCACGAACGGGTACAGATCGACCCGCCCCACCGCCCCCGCCAGCGTGGTCAGCGTGCTGCCACCTGCGCCGCTTGTCGTCAGAATGTATTCCCCCGCCACCGGCGTCAAAAACGGGATGTTCAACTGACTGTCGATGGTTTTCGACACCCCCCCGACCCGCGCCCGCAACTGGCCTGTCGCCCCATTGTGCCAGATCATCCCGTTCACCGGCGACACCGGCTCCGCCGCCTGCCCCACCAGGATCGCCGGTTGCGCCAAACTCACCTGCCCCGTCGCCGCCGCCGTCAGCGCCGTTTGCCAGCTGATCCCGTCCCCCGACACCCGCAGATCAAAGCTGTTCGTCCCGATCAGCCCCAGTTCCGCCCGCCCCGTCAGTCCCGACTGGAACTGCAGGCTTGCGCTGTCCGCGCCCCCCGCCTTGTTGATCCGCAGTTGATGCCCCGCCCCGTCATGCGACAGTTGCGTGCCCGTTCCCGCCACCGACAACCGGCTCGCCGCACTTGCCACTGTCCCCAGCCCCAGGCTCGCCGCTGTCAACCGCGCCGCATCCATCGTCACATCCGCCACCGTCGGCCCGAACGTCACCAGCGGCGCATTCACCACAACCGACCCCAACGCCCCCGCCACCCCTGACCCGATCGTCACCACGGTCGTCGATCCCGACACCCCCCCTGTCCCGATCCCGACGGCCTTCACAGCCCCGCTGACTGTCGCCCCCACCCCCACACCATAACTCGCCGCAGCCACAGCCGTCCCGAAACTGCCGCTTGTCCCCGTCAGATCAAACCCCCCGGACACCGTTACCCCGCCCGAAAACGTCTTGCCCCCGCTAAAGGTTTGCGCCCCCCCCAGCACCGCAATCTCGCCCGACACATTCGGCAGGCTGAAGCTCCGCAACGTCCCCGTCGTGATCCCCGACAGCACGAAATTTGCCGTCTTCGTCACATCCCCACCATCCCGCAGCGTGAACCCGCCCGCCAGCACGCCCCCTGGCAAACTCACATGCCCCGTCCCCCCCGCCGCCCGGAATGCCTCAGCAAAGCTCACCCCGTCCGCCGACACCTTCACCGCAAACGCCTCATCCCCCAGCGTCCCCATCTCCGCCCGCCCCGAAAATCCCGTCTGGAACAAAAGGCTCGCCGTGTTGGACGCACCCGCCTTGTTCACCTTCACCTGATGCCCCGCCCCTTCATGGCTCAGCAGCGTCGCAGGCGACGACACCGCAAGACGGCTCGTCGCATCCGGCGTCGCATTCACCCCGAACAGCGATGGGTTCGACGCCCCCGCCACCGGCATATCCCACACCGTTCCTGTGAAAAACGCGATCTTGTTTTCCGCGATCACATGCGCCTGCCAGCCCGCCTTCGGCTGCACAAACTCCCACCCGTCCGCCGTATACAGCGCGATCCGCCCTTCCTGCCCCGCCCAAGGTCCTGTCGCCGGCCCCGCCACGATATAACGATCCGTGATCGCAGGCGTTGCCGGGGGCGCCGTCCGCGTGCGATTGATCACTGCCAGCTGTACCGCCACGTCCAGAATGCGCAGCGCCTCGTTATGCGTCACATGTTTCTGCGCCTGCGCAGGCATGATGAAGGGCAGGGACAGGATCGGGGTCTGGTCGGTCATTGCGGGTATCCTCGGGCATGGGGTTTGCCCGCAACTTTCGCCCGTTATCCTTCACCCTGCGTCACCGCACCGCCCGCCCCGGCCCGATGCCCCGCAACGCCCGCTCACCCCAGCGCCAGCCCCAAGGCAATGGCCCACATCACCAGACCCACGAACACCTCCAGCCAGACCCAGGCCACCGGGCGCGCGAATATCGGGGCCAACAGCCGCGCCCCATAGCCAAGTGCTGCAAAAAAACTGGCCGAGGCTGCAACCGCCCCCACCCCAAACGCCAAAGTATGCGGCGCATAACTTGCTGAGATTGACCCGATCAGCACCAGCGTATCCAGATACACATGCGGGTTCGCCCAGGTCAGCAGCAGGCACGTCGCCAGCACCGACCGCAGCGTTGCCCGCGCATCCGCCGCCGGCATCAGCGCCGCCCCGCCCCGCAGCGCCGCCCGAAACCGCAGCGCCCCATACACCACCACAAACCCCACGCCGCCCCAGCGCATCACCTCGCCCAGCCACGGCACCCGTGCGGACACCGCCCCGAACCCCCAGATCCCCGCCGCGATCAGCAAGGCATCCGACAGCGCACAGGCCGTCACAACCGCCCCCACATGCTCCCGCCGCAACCCCTGCCGCAACACGAACGCATTCTGCGCCCCGATCGCCGCGATCAGACTGATCGAGACGAGATAGCCTGCAATCAACGCGGCGATCATGTCTTTTGCATCCCAGTCACAACTCCAAAGCCCCTTGTGCCGTAATATTTTATTCCGGCCCGCTGGTCACCTATCACCGTGTCGTCGTTCTCAATGCAGAATAGATCTCTGCTACAGGCTCCGAAACTGCGACCCCTTGTTGATCGGCAGCAGAAAAAGCCCGTTTGCCTGACTGTTCCTCTGCCGGACAATCGCGTCCCAATGCCACAGAATAGTTGCCAGTTGCTGATGCGGCGGAAGCTTTTCGACTGAAGGTGCAAGATAGATCGCCACGACACCAAACTTCAGGATCGCTGCACGTTCTGGCGGACGCTTCGCTTGTGAAACGTCTTTCGACACAACGACCCAATCCCGCTCCTTTCCCAGCCGCTCATAAAGATCGACATCACTTATGCCCGGTTCGAACTTGTCACGAAGCGCCCATGCCTCGTGCCCGCCGACTGCAATAAC
>JANMDH010000052.1:0-14850 GCA_031376195.1 Gemmobacter sp.
GGCCTGCCGGGGCAAACCGGGCCTTGCGTTTGCCGGTGTGCGTCGTCTCGCGCGATGCTTCGCGCCGTTGACGCACGGCAGCCATCGTCTTGCGGATACCAGTTGCAGATTTTTCCGGGGCCAGCCGCGCCAGCCCTTCGACTGTTGGCAATTCTACATTTATCGACAAACGGTCCGCCCATTTTCCTGCCTCGTCCAGCAGTTCCGGGCTGGCATCAGGGATCGTTTTCAGGTGGATGTAGCCGCGAAAATTTTCAACCTCGCGCAGTGTTCGGGCGATGCGCACCATATCTGCCATCGTGTCGTCCGGCGACCGGATGATGCCCGACGACAGGAACAGCCCCTCGATGTAGTTGCGCCGATAAAATTCGATGGTCAGCCGCACCACCTCTTCCACAGTGAAGCGTGCGCGCTCCACCTGGCTGGACACGCGGTTGATGCAATAGATGCAGTCGTAGATGCAAAAGTTGGTCATCAGGATCTTCAGCAGGCTGATGCAGCGGCCGTCGGGCGCGTAAGCATGGCAAATACCGCTGCCCCCCGACGACCCCAAGCCCTTGCCGTCTTGCGATGAACGACGCTCACCGCCCGACGACGCGCAGGAGGCGTCGTATTTCGCGGCATCCGACAGGATGGCAAGCTTTTGATCCAATGTAAGTTTCGACATGTGTTCTTTATATGTTCTTAACCCGATTGTCGGCAAGAGCGTATCGGAATTTTCTTCGGTCAGCCGCCAGCAGCCGCTGCGACGCCCAGAACGTATGGTCTGCGATATAATTCGTCGGCGTTCTGCGTCCGTCCGCAATTCACTGTTCAATCGCCAAAACGGTGGCGCGTAATTGCTATGGCAATGCAAGAATTTACGCACGACAGCGCATCACGGACCGAGCTTTGCTTTCCGCGATGCGGCGATGGCGATGCCAGAAAACGGGTGCGAACCATGAAGATCGGGTGCGAGCAATTATGGTAGGGGGCTGACGACGTTGTTCGGCTGTCATGACAGGATGCAATAAGCAACGGAATCGGGGCAGAACTTAGGGGCGGGATGACTTTGGGATTGCAGATTGACCGGGACGGGCGGACGACGCGTCTTAAATGGCACCGGGTGAGGCAGCTTGCGACCGATACCGCCTTCACCGGCGCACGGCTGGTTGACGGGCTGCGGGCTGGCGCAAGCGTCGAGATCGACATCAACCGGCATGGCGGCGGCGGTTTCGTGATCCTGCACGACCCGACCCTGGACCGCGAAACCACGGGCATCGGCAAGGTCGGCGACACGGCCCCGGTGACGCTGCGAGGGCTTTTCCTTCGGGACAATCAGGGCCGCCCGACGACAGAGCCGCTGATGCTGCTGGAGGATGTTGGCGATCTGCTGGCTGATTGCAACGCCGGGGATGGTGCGCTTTTCCAGCTCGACATAAAGACGGCGGCCACTGATCTGACCGGGGCTGATCTGGCCGCGTTCGGCGCGGTGGTCGAGCGGCTGGGCGTGGACGTGATCCTGTCGTCCGATGACGCCAAAGCGGTGCGGATGCTGGCAAGGGCGGCACCCGGTGTGCAGATCGGCCATGATCCCTGCCACGGTCATCTGGCCGATGCGCTGCGCCGGGATCGTGACTTCGGTGCCTTCGTCAAGGCTGCGCTGGCCGAAAGCCCGGAGGCCACGATGATCTATCTGGCGATCCCGATTGTCCTTGCGGCCGAGGACCATGGCTGCAATCTGGTGGCGGCCTTTCAGGCCGCTGGCCGACGCGTCGATGCCTGGACGATGCAGAAGGCGGATGCGATCATTCTGCGACGGCTGCTTGATCTGGGGGTCGACCAGATCACCACCGATGATCCGGTGGCGGTTGAGCGGCTGGCGGTGCAGCTTTGACGCGTCATTCGATAAAGATAGGGTTCGTCACGGCGTGCAGCGTCCCTATCTGATCCCTGATTTCTGCCATGACGAACGTTTCGGGCAGATCATCGACCGCCATTCTGCCGGAGGGTCCGGCCTCAATCGCAACCTCGCGGACCCGGCCCTTCGGCCCGACAATGTTCAGGGTAAGGTTCGGCTCCGCCGCCGTCCATTCCACGGTGAGACGTGCACCACGAGAGGTGACGCCGCCCATCCCGACCGGATCGCCGTCTGCGGCTTGGGCCGATATTAACAGGCGCGGGCCGGACGACAGGAAGTTCCGCCCGGTTTTCACCGCATCGAGGATGGCGGTTTCCGTCCAAGCCTCAGCCTGAACATTGTTGAAACCGCACGCTTTGCCCGCATCGTTCTGGCCGTGATGATCCGATCCTGCCGTCGCAAAAAGGCGGTGCCCTTCGGCCAGCCAGGTCCGGTAGAGCGCCAGCGCATCCTCGTTGTATTCCGCCCACCGCCCTCCGTTCCAGATTTCGACCAGACAGGCCGGGCCGGGCATCATGTCGTCAAATTCCCACCGGCAACCGGTGCAGGCCGGGTCGCCAGGCGAGCGGGGATGGGCAATGACGAAGGCAGCGCCGCGCGCCATCACCTCGGCGGCGATATCGGGCATGGTCCGGCCGCTGACGGCACCGGTCCGCCATTCCTGCCAGCCGGAATGACCAAGCGAAAGCGCATGGCCGCGATGCGTGGTCAGTTCGACACCGCCCATGGTCAAAAGATCAGGCCCGCCGAGTGCGCGCATCTCGTCATGGCCCGAAACCGTGTTGTGATCAGTCAGCGTGACGAAGTCGAGCCGCCTGGCCCGTGCCCAGTCAACAAGATCGGGAATATCCCATGCCGCGTCCGAGTGCCAACTGTGCGCGTGAAGATCGCCCCGATACCAGCGCCGTCCGCCGGAACCGGGGCGGTTCGCGGCGATCACGGCAGGGGCGGGTATCGGCATCGCATCGGTCGCGACGCGGACCTGCCACCTTACCGGGTCGGGGCCGAGGATGCGAAACGTATCGAGCCACAGCGTCCAGCGCCCCGGCTCCGGTGCGCCCCGGACATAGCCGGGAGTGGCATGGGCCGCATCGATCACGATGTTCATATCGTCATTGTTGTGACGCGCCCCGCGCGGACCGTCCGGGCCAAACAGGCTTAGCGAGATGAGGTTGTCGAACAACGCGCCCTTCGCCCGTGCCGGGCTGGCGGTGAAGGTTATGGCAAGGCGGGTCGTGCCGGGCGGCACGTCAAAGGCCACGGGAATATGCCCTTTGTGGTCGGCCTCTGTCAGCGTGCCGTCAAGGATCATGGTCATGCCGATGTCCTTGTGCGGGCCGCATTCGGGGGGGTTGCGTCGGCCGTGCCGATCCTGTCGCCGTTGCGGTAGACCTGGCATCGCCCTGGCAATAGCCGGACATGGTTCCCGGGGGTCGGTGCCATCGCACGGGTGCAAAGCCAGACCAGTTGGCCGCCGTCATCGGTGGTAAGGTAAAGCCGCAGCGTCGCGCCGAGGTCCGTCACCCTGTCCACACGGGCAGGTGCGCCGCCGGCTGCGGGGCGGAGGTCCTCCGGACGGCACAGGATGGTGGCCGGGCCGTCTTCGCATTGCGTGACCAGAGCGGCCCCGAACCAGTCGGCGTGTCCCCCTGTTATGGTGGTATCACAGATGTTCATCTGCCCGATGAAGCGCGCCACGGTCAGCGAGCGCGGCTCCAGATAAAGTTCATTCGGCCGACCGATCTGTTCGATACGGCCGCTATTCATGACCACGATGCGGTCGGCAAGTTCCATCGCCTCTTCCTGATCATGGGTGACAAAGATCACCGTCAGTTTCAGGCGGCGCTGCAGCGCCTTTAACTCTGCGCGCAGGTTGGCGCGCAGATCGGCATCCAGTGCCGAAAACGGTTCGTCAATCAGCAGCACTTTCGGCTCCACCACCAAACAGCGGGCAAGCGCCACGCGCTGTGCCTGCCCTCCGGACAATTCCGCTGGGCGACGGCGGGCAAAGCGGGACAGGCCGACCAATTCCAGAACGTCGGCCACGCGGCGGGCGACTTCAGCGCGCGGCAGGCCCTGCACCCGCAGCCCGAACGAGACATTCCGTTCCACCGTCATATGGTTCCAGAGCGCATGCGACTGAAACACCATGGCCGTCGGACGGCGGTTCGCAGGCAAGGCGGTGACATCGTGACCTGCAATTGCGATCATGCCGGTGTCTGCATCCGTCAGCCCGGCGATCATCCTCAGCAGCGTTGATTTCCCGCAGCCCGACGGGCCGAGCAGGCAAACCAACTCTCCCTCGGCCACGTCCAAGCTGGCCCCGGTCACGGCCCGGCTGGTTCCAAATGATTTTCCGATATCGGTCAGGCGCAACATCTCAGGCTCCAAATCCTTGCGCGATGCCTGTCGCGCTCATCAAACGGCGGGTCAGCAGCAGCATGACAAAGCACGGCACCCAGATCATCACGCACAGAACGGCCGCTTGCTGGACGACAAGCTGCGTTGACAACTGCAACAACAACAGCGGCATCGTCGTGATCTCGGGCGCGCCGACCAGAAGTGCCGATTCCACCTCGAAAAGGATGGTGACGAAGCCGAGCACATAGGATGCGGCAAGTGCGGGCAGCGCCTGTGGGACCGTAACCTCCAGAAAGACGCGCAGGCGAGATGCGCCAAGGTCGAATGCCGCCTCTTCCAGCGCGGGCGGGATGCCGCGGAAGGCAGCGGTCGGAATCCAGATCATGAACAGCATGGCGCTGAGCATCTGGACCATGACCACGCCCCAGAAGGTGCCGACCAGGCCGATCTGCAGAAAGACAGTGGCGATGGCCACGAACAGGGTGAATTTCGGGACAGCGCTGATGGCGAGGAAGGAAAACAGGAAAAGCTGCCGCCCCGGGAAAGACAGGCGTGCAAATGCATAGGCAGCGGGCCAGCAAATGACGGCGGCGAGCGTCGTCGAGATGCTGGTAATCGCAAGCGAGGTAAGGATGGGCGCGATTACGGTTTCACGGCCAAGCACCTGATACCAGAACTTCAGCCCCCAGTCGGTCGGCAGCAGGTTCGGATAGCGCCATTGTTCGGCAAAGGCCCAGATCATGACTGTAACGATCGGCCCCAGCATCACCATCACCATGGTGAGAGCGATCAGCATCCCCACAATGGGTGGGCGGCGGGTCAACGGCGTTCTCCGCTTGCCATGGTGGCGATGTACACCAGCCCTACAACCGAGGCTACAGCGAGCAGGATCACCGCCTGAACCGCAGCCTCGTCCGGGCGCTGCAGATTGCCCATTGTGCGCGCGATATAGACGCCCATCATCTCGGGCGCGGGCGGACCGATCAGATAGGGGATCGTATAGCTGCCGATGGTGCCCAAAAAAACCAGCGCAAAGGCGATGATCAGCGGGCGGCGCAACTGCGGCAGCAGGATTTCCACAAGGATGCGAATGGCCCCCGCACCAAGGTCGCGCGCCGCCTCGACGGTGCTGTCGGACGCTTGCGTCAGCCCGGCAGTGAGGACAAGCACGGGCAGCGGCAGGCTTTCCCAGATGAAGGCGATATAGGGGCCGATGGGGGTAAGGTAAGGCGTGCGATACCCGGTGATGCCGACCTGTTCAAGGAGCAGTTGGAAAAGGCCGTTCGGGCCGAGAAAGCGGATCAGGGCGTAGGAGATGATGATGGCTGGAATGAAAAGCGGAAAGAGCGAGAGGGCATGCACGATCGCGGCAAGCCTGCCGGTGGAAAAGCGCAGGTAAAGTGCCAGGCCAAGCGAAATAACGAGCGTCGAGAGGGTGCTGGCGAGGGTCCAGAAGACGGTGTAACGCAAGTTTGCCAGACTGTAGGCATCTGCAAAGAATGCGGCGTACCGGTCCGCGCCGAAGCCTTCGTCGAGGCGGAGACTGCCGAGGATCATCGCGGCGGTCGGCAGGATCACCAGCAGCATGACCAACGCGAGGGGTGCAGCGATCAGCAATAATCCCCTCAGGCGCTCGCCCGGATTGCGGCTGCGCCCGCGCGCAACCGGGGCGGCGGGCACCATCACATTGGCAGGCATCAGTCGCGCGTCAGGTTGGTCGCGACGTTCTTGTACCAGCCATCGTTCTTGGCCGTCTGCCAGTCGCCCGACGGGAAAGTCGGGATCGAAACCGGAATGACATCGATATATTCGGCCTTCAGTTCCGGCGGCAGATGTTCCCAGCCGATGCCCGGAAAGCCGCCGATTTCACGCACGCAGGAAACCTGCATTTCCGGCGACAAGACGAAGTTGGCAAGCGTCAACGCATCGGGAAGGTTGATCGCATTCGTCGGTATGGCGGAATAAGCAAAGCCGCCGCACAGCGCCAGGTCCTGCAACTGGACGACTTTTACCGTGTCCGGCAGCACGCCCTGTTTGATCGCCTGCAGCGCCTGATCCGACCAAGCCGGGATTATGTCGACTGCACCCTGCGCAAGAAGTTGAAGCGCGGGCGTATTGCCCGCAGGATAGGTGCCTTCTCCGAAGGTATGGGGATGGAGGTCCTGCAGGATCACCCAGGCCTTCTGCAGCATTTCTTCGGCCTTCGCGGCATCGAAGTTCTCGCGGGTGAAAGCCGCGGGGTCCAGCCCGTTCGCCTCATGGATCGCGCGGATCACGAAATTCGAGCCCGATCCGCCTTTGTCGGGACGGCCATAGGTGAAGCGGCCCGGATTGGCTTTGGCGAAGGCAACAATGTCGGCAAAGGTGTTGGGTGCGACGGCAACCTTGGCGCTGTCATAGGCGATCAGCACCTGGCTGCCACGATAGGGCAGACGGACCGGCAAATCGGCGCTGGCGGGGTTGATCATCGCCAAGTTTGGCACGTTCGTCGTGTCGAAGCTGGTCCAAAGACCGGCTTCGATGGAACCATCGACATCTGCCGGATCGAATTCCTCAAAGTAATCGGCCTGCGGGTCGGTGTTCGACTGCATGGCGGCCATCGCCCGCTGGGCGATCGTGGTGTTGCCGTCGGCGACACCACGCGTGACGGTAAGATTGAAGCTCAGGTTCGGGTGAGCGGCCTCGAAAGCAGGCTTGATGACATCGCTCCACCAATCGGAGATGTTGGTGTCCCCGTCAGTGTAGATCTGGAGAACCTTGCGGTCCTGCGCGAATGCGGGGATTGCCGTAGCAACGGGTATGGCTGCTGCTGTCAGTATGAACTCGCGACGGTTGAACATCTTGGGCCTCCTAAGCTGAACTGGGCATGCGGGGAGATAACGACACCAGATGACGGGAGCGTGACGGGAGTGCTTTTTCCCGACACCGGAACCGTTGCAGCAAGGTCGACGGGCAGGCTCGGGCAAGCCGCCCTGTGGCGGTTCAAAGGCTGTAAAGCGATTCAGGATGGCGGCCGTGACCCTGCAATTTCGCGATCTGACCATCGAAAACGCGGGCCCGGGCGCGCGTAAAACACAGGTCGTCCAACACGCGGCACCTGTGGTGCAAGTCCGGAGGACGGCCTAGCCGACGCGGTGGCCGCCAACCCAGACCCCGCGTACTGCCCCGGTTGCGCCGATCATCTTGACCCGGATGACGTCCGCCCGCCTGCCGATGGCAAGATGCCCGCGATCAACCAGACCCGTCGCCTCGGCGGGCGCTGCGGTGACCGTGGCTATGCTGCGCGCCAGATCGCCCCAGACAGCCCCCAGCGCCAGCGCCCCGGACAGCAGCGACGACGGCACATAATCGGACGAAAGAATGTCCAGAAGGCCATCCTCGGCCAATGCCTGAGCGGCGATATTGCCCGAATGGCTGCCACCGCGGATCAGGTTCGGCGCACCCATCATCACCTTGATGCGGTGATCCCTGCAGGCCTGTGCCGCCTCGGCCGTGGTTGGGAATTCGGCGAAATGCACGCCGTGGCCTGCGCTGACGCTGACCTGCGGTGCGGTCGTGTCGTCATGGCTTGCCAGCGTTGCGCCATAGCGGCGGGCCTCGGCCACTGCCGTCGCCTCGTGCAGATTACCAAGCCGG
Organism: Gemmobacter sp.; assembly: GCA_031376195.1. Lineage (GTDB taxonomy): Bacteria > Pseudomonadota > Alphaproteobacteria > Rhodobacterales > Rhodobacteraceae > JANPIX01. The sequence goes on from JANMDH010000052.1 coordinate 7,898, forward strand.
TCGCGCAAGGCGCGCATGCTGGCCACGTGATCGTCGAATTCCGCCGTCGTCATGCCGCGCTTGTTGGCCATGTAGTCCCACAGTTTGGACAGATCGCGGAATTGCCGCTCACCGGGCGTATGGTCCATCAGGCTGACGATGCCTATCCGATCTTCGGGGCCGAACTTGGCCAGTTCTTCGATCAGGGTTTCCGAACAGACCTCAGCCCGCAGGTGCAGAAAATGACTGATGCGCAAGGCGTTTGCAGAGGAAAGTTCAAGGATTTCATCCGCCAGGGACCGGGCATATTCGTGATAATTGGCCTTGTCGGCGGTCAGGACCGATCCCACGCGCAGGGCATCAAAAACAGTGGTGATGCCAACACTGGCGAGTTCGGCATCATGCGCGATGATTGCAGCCTGGTGCGGCCAGTCGACCTTGGGGCGCGGCTCGATGTGCCGCTCCAGATTATCGGTGTGCAGCTCGATCAGCCCGGGCATCACCAGATCCCCGTTGCAGTTGATGGCCCCGGCGGGGATGGTATTGCCCTGTGCGATGTCGACGATTTGACCGTCCGACAGGCGAAGGGAACCCGTGATCACCTCATCCGGCAAAACCAGCCTGGCATTGGAAAGAATCGTTTCGGTCATCTGGTGTCGTCCTGACTTGTGTTCGTGCGGGCAAGCCGCTGCATTGCCACCCACCTGTCACATGCATGTGACAGGTCCGGCACAGGCCGCTTTGCCTGACTGAATTCCAGCGCTTTGCTGGCTGTTGCGCAGCCCGACAGGGGGTTCTGGCCACATTGGGCGCGCGGTGGCTGGGTCGGGATCGGGATACTGGCGTGGCGCTGGTGCAGCCTGACCGGTGCGCCCTGCCTGTCACGCTGATTAATTTGACCGTCGCGGCGCGGCGCGGTGGGTTTCACGGCACCCTTCGCGCGCCCTTCCGGCTTGCCCCGGTCAGCGGCGATGGGCTGCCACTGCAAAGCCTGCAACGCCTTCTTGCGCTGATGCCTGCCGGCTGCGACGCGGTTTTTTACCGTGACCATCGTTTTGTGATGGAAGGGGTTGGTTTTCACCTGACCCTGACCAACCGGCTGGCGGCAAAGCGGTGGCTGATGGTCAGGTCGGCTGTCGAGGTGATGTCCGGACCAATCCACGACATGCCCTTTGCCAGCAGGCACCTTTGCCGGTTCGACAGGAATGCGGATTGCCTGTTCCACCTGATCCATCGCTATGCCCTGACTGGCGGGAGCACTGCCAGCAGGGCAGCTACGCCGTCGTCAACTGTCCCGTCATTCGAGATCGTCACCGCATTGAGGCCCGCAGGAATTGTGTAGTCCGCCCGCGACAGCCGCCCCGCGATATCCGCGGCAGTTTCTCGCCCCCGCGACGCCAGCCGCGCCGCGAGCACTGCTTCGGGGGCCGTCACAACGATCACACGCAGGTCTGGAAATACCGCTTTGGCGGCAGGCAAGGCCAGACGGCTACCGTTGAAGATCAGGTGACCGTGGCCAGCGACCTCCGTCTTGGGTATCCCATAGCAAAGCCCGTGCGCCTGCCAATCCAGCACGAAGGCACCAACCGATTTGCGTCGCGCAAACTCTGCCTCGGTCACGCCCTCGAACGCCTCGCCGCCTGCTTCGGTCGGGCGCGTAATGACGCGGCGGACCAGATGCAGATCGGGACGTGCACGCAAGGCACCCGCGATCAGCGTGTCCTTGCCCGCACCCGAGGGACCGACCACGGCAAAGATCATGCGGTGACCCGTGGGGTGAATGCAGTCACATCGACCAGACGGTCGCAGACCTGCGAACGCGCGCCGGTGTCGTGGAAGATTCCAAGGATTGCCGCACCCCGCGCCTTGGCCTCGGTGATCAGCGACAGCACAACCTCGCGATTCGCGGCATCCAGACTGGCGGTCGGCTCGTCGAGAAGCAGCGCAGGATAGTCATGGGCAAACCCGCGGGCGATGTTGACGCGCTGCTGTTCGCCACCGGAAAAGGTGGTGGGCGACAGAGACCAAAGCCGCGAGGGGATGTTGAGCCGCGTCAGCAACGATTCGGCGCGGGCTTGGGCCTGATCGCGCGGTGTGCCCAGCGCCAGAAGCGGCTCGGCGACCACGTCAAGCGTCGGCACCCGTGGCACCACGCGCAGGAACTGGCTGACATAGCCCAGCGTTTCACGCCGCAGCCGGATGATCTGCCGGGGCAAGGCGCGTGCGACGTCCAGATCACCAACGAAAAGGCTGCCGCTGGACGACAGGTAATTGCCATAGACCATGCGCATCAGCGTGGACTTGCCCGCACCCGACGCCCCGGTCAGGCCGACACATTCGCCGGGTGCGACCGTCAAAGCCGCGCCTGACATAACGGGGATGGTGATGCCGTCCTGATTGTGCAGGGTGAAGGATTTACCAAGGTTTTCAATGTGGATCATGGCGTTAAACCTGCAACACGGACGAGACGAGCAGTTGGCTATAGGCATGCTGCGGGTCGTCCAGCACCTGATCGGTCAGGCCCTGTTCGACCACCCTGCCCGATTTCATCACCATCAGCCGGTCCGCCAGAAGACGCACCACCGCGAGGTCATGGGTGACGATGATCACCGACAGGCCAAGATCGCGCACAAGGCCGCGCAACAGGTCCAGAAGACGTGCCTGGACACTGACATCAAGGCCCCCGGTCGGTTCATCCATGAAAACAAGGCGCGGCCCCGTGACCAGATTGCGCGCGATTTGAAGGCGCTGCTGCATTCCGCCGGAGAATGCCGAAGGCCGGTCGTCAATGCGGTCGGCGGCGATTTCCACCCGGCCAAGCCAATCCAGCGCCTGTCCCCGTATCTGTCCGTAGTGCCGCGCCCCCACCGCCATCAGCCGCTCGCCCACATTGCCGCCCGCGCTGACGCCCATCCGCAGCCCGTCGCGCGGATTCTGGTGGACATAGGCCCAGTCCGTACGGCCAAGACGCCGCCGATCGGTTTCAGTCATCGCCAGAACATCGCGACCGTCATAGGCATATCGGCCAAGGTCGGGACGCACATGTCCTGCCAGACACGAAAGCAGCGTCGACTTGCCGGACCCGCTTTCGCCGACCACCCCCAGCACTTCGCCCGGGAAAAGGTCAAAGCTGACATCTGCGCAGCCGATCCGCTGGCCATAGTGCTTGGTCAGTCCCTGCACCGACAAAAGCGGCGGTCCGATTTCGCGTTGATGGATGGTCATGCCCTGCCCCCGGTCAAACGGGAAACTTCGCCTTGGCCAGGTTCATTCAGCGCGCGCATGTCGCCCCCCAACCGCCCTGTCTTGCCCGTCGTACGGCGCGTGCCACAGAAATCGGTATCGGAACAGACGAACATTCGTGCGCCCTGATCATCGGTGATGATTTCGTCCAGATAGGTGTTCCCCGCGCCGCACAGGTCGCAAAGGTGCGGTGCCTTGGACGCCGAAAACGGATGGTCGTCGAAATCAAGGCTGACAACCTTTGACCAGGGCGGCAGCGCATAAATGCGCTGTTCGCGGCCCGCGCCAAACAGCTGGATCGCCGGATTGTCGCCAAGTTTGGAATTGTCAAACTTGGGGATTGGCGAAGGATCCATGATGTAGCGCCCCTCGACCTTGACCGGATAGTCATAGGCTGTCGCGATCTCGCCGTGCCGCGCTATGTCTTCGTACAATTTGACATGCATCAGGCCGTATTCCTCCATCTCGTGCATCTTGCGCGTCTCGGTCTCACGTGGTTCCAAAAACCGTAACGGTTCGGGGATCGGCACCTGATAGACAAGGATCTGGCCTGCATGCAACGGCGTCTCGGGGATCCGGTGACGGGTTTGAATGATCGTGGCATGCCGCGTCGCCGCAATCACCGCGACACCAGCGGTGCGCTGGAAAAACTTGCGGATCGACACCGCGTTGGTGGTGTCGTCGGCACCCTGGTCAATGACCTTGAGCCGGTCTTCGGGCACAAGGCAGGCCGCCGTGACCTGCACCCCGCCGGTGCCCCAGCCGTAGGGCATCGGCATTTCGCGGCTGGCAAAGGGCACCTGATAGCCCGGCACGGCCAGCGCCTTGAGGATGGCACGGCGGATCATCCGCTTGGTTTGTTCGTCGAGATAGGCGAAGTTGTAGTCAGACATGGGGTTTCTGCACGGGATGGAGGTCGGATTGCGTGACTGGAATTCGACCGATGGCTGGCAGTTCAGCTGGATTGGTGCCGTGCTGGTCGCGGTGGTCGTCGGGTTTGTCATCCGCAGGTACCACCAGAAATCCCGCCGGCGCAGGTCGCTGAGGCGCGATGAAAGTGGCGGCTATGTATGGGTAGAACTTGACGGAAGCCCCGGAAGATCCCGCAATGACCCGCGCGACCGCTGGGATGCCGAAGACGCAGCAGAAAGTGACGGGGGCAGTGATGGTGGTGGCGACTGAGGTCATTGCGCCACCGCCTGCATCTGTGTGGCCTCGGCGCGCAGGCGGCGCACCAGTTCCAGTTCAGCCTGAAAATCCACATAGTGGGGCAGCTTGATATGTTCGAGGAACCCTGTTGCCTGGATGTTGTCGCAGTGGGACAGCACAAATTCCTGATCCTGCGCGGGCGCACCCACAAAATCCTCGCCAAGTTCCTCCCATCGCAGTGCACGGTCCACAAGGCTCATCGCGATGGCCTTGCGTTCGGACTGGCCAAAGACCAGTCCGTAGCCGCGGGTAAATTGCGCAGGTTCGGTCTTGCTGCCCTTGAACTGGTTGACCGTCTCGCATTCGGTCAAATCAATCTCGCCGATCTCGACCGAGAACCCCAATTCCGGGATGTCGACCTCGACCGCCACGCGACCGATGCGCAACTCGCCGACGAACGCATGGGTGCGGCCATAGCCGCGCTGGGTTGAATAGGCGAGTGACAGGATAAACCCCTCATCCCCGCGCGTGATTGCCTGCAGGCGCAAGGCGCGGTCGGCGGGCAGTTCCAGCGGTTCGCGCGTCAGGTCAGGGGGTGTAACTTGCGACGCCGGTGCCTCTTCGATCAAACCGTCGCGGTTCAGAAAGCTGGTGACATGGGGGACGCGCAAAGGGGCTGAGCGGGAGGCCCCCCCACCCCAACCCTGCCCCAAGTGGGGGGAGGGAGGCAGTCGGTCTGCAAGCGCCGTGTCCGTGGCAAGCACAAGCGCCTCCCCTCCCCCTTGTGGGGAGGGGACGGGGCCGGGGGTCAGGTCGGGCTGCCCTTCTGCCATCAGTTTGAAATCCAGCAGCCGGTGTGTGTAGTCAAAGGTCGGGCCCAGCACCTGCCCCCCCGGCAGGTCTTTGAACGTCGCGCTGATCCGGCGGTCCACCGCCATCGTGCCGGTGTCCAGCGGATTGGAAGCCGCCAGACGCGGCAAGGTGGTGCGGTAGGCGCGGATCAGGAAAACGGCTTCGATCAGGTCGCCCCGCGCCTGCTTGATCGCCAGCGCGGCAAGGTCGGGGTCGTAAAGCGAGCCTTCCGCCATCACCCGGTTGACGGCGAGGGTCAGTTGCGCGCGGATCTGCGGCACAGACAGTTCCGCAATGCCGGGATCGCCACGCCGTTCCTCGGCCAGCCAGGCATGGGCGTTGTCGATGGCGCGTTCACCGCCCTTGACCGCGACATACATCAGATATTCTCCACGCGGGTGCTGCGCGGGAGCGCCGCCAGCCGGTTGCCAAAGGTGAAAACGCAGTCGAACCCCAGCGGGAACAGCGCGCGATTGGCGCGAAAGGCTGCGGTTTCAGGCAGGCTGAGCCATGTCGCCGTTTCGATCCCCGGACCGGCGAGGCAGGGGCCATGGGGGGACAGGCGGTCCATCTCGACGATCAGGGTCGCGGACCGGTCGGGATAATCCGGCGTGCCGATGGCAAACCGGGTCACGGGTTGCAGAGCATCCCATGTGCCGACGGCAAAGGCCGCATCTGCAGCGGGGACGACGGGCGCGGCGATGTGGAAGGTGACCCAGTCACGCACGGGCTTGCAGTCGGCCGCCCCTGCCAGATGCAGCGGCGTTGTGCTGTCGGCCAATGTCAGCAGGCTGACCCCGGCGGCGACTGATAAAGGCGGCGGGGGTTTTGCGCAGGCGACCGTGTGGATCGTGCCGGGACGGGCCATCGCCTCAAGGATCGCGCGAAAGGCACGGGCCGATTGCAGCGGTGCCTCGGCAAAGCCGCCGGACAGGGCGTCGGCAGACAGGTCGGTCACGGGTCTTCTCCTCGCACCAGGGTAAAGAAGTCGACCTTGGTGGCCGCAGCCTTGCCCGCCCGGATCGCGGCGCGGGCGGCTGCCTCGCCCGCCAGCACATCGATCACGACCGCCTTGAGGTGCACGCCGTCCCCTGATTGCATCAGCGCGTCCACGACCGCGGCCCGCGTTGCATGGGTCTTGTCGCGCCCCTGCACCCAGGCATGACCGACCTGCCCGCCGGCAAGGCGCACCGAACAGCGCGTCACCGTCATTTCGCCCAGGTTGAAAGGCGCACCCGTTGCGCCAATCCGCCCCCGCACCATCACCGCCCCGATCTCGGGCGCGCGCAGGACGGCATGTTCGGGCAGGTCCGGCAGCAGCGCCGCCAACCGCGCGGGTGCCGCCTTGGCGAGAACAGACATCCATGTCTTTCGCGCCTTGATCCTGGCATCTGTCATTCTGACCTCGACATCTTGCAAAGGCTGTCTAGCTTAGTATACAACTAGACAAATATTACGCCCGTCAGCGGGCCTTAACAATCGCCGCGTTGTGAATTTTTCATGACAGGAGGCCCGCTTGACTCGCACTGCCTTGTGGTTGTCCATCGCCGACACCTTGGCTTCCGAGATTGCCGAAGGGATCTTTCGCCCCGGTGACCAGCTGCCGACCGAGGCCAAGCTGTCAGCGCGGTTTGGCGTCAACCGGCACACGGTGCGGCACGCGATTTCAGAAATGGCAAAGGCTGGCACTGTCCATTCCCGGCGCGGCGCCGGGGTATTCGTGACCACCA
>JANMDH010000121.1:0-6118 GCA_031376195.1 Gemmobacter sp.
CCTGCCGCTTTTCGCCCGACGGGGCCGTCACTTTCCAGACGTTGCCATTGGCCTGATTGGAATAATGCAGCAACTTGTGGTCGTTCAGATCGTCGATCTTCATCGGCCGCCCGAATTTCTGAAAATAACCCGGCGACCCGATCATTCGTTTGGTGGTTTCGGTCAACTTGCGCGCCCGCAGGCTGCTGTCTTCCAGATCACCCACCCGAATCGCCATATCGAACCCTTCACTGATCAGTTCGACATACCGATTGTTCAAAACCATGTTCACCGTAATCTCGGGGTATTCCAGCAGGAAATCCCCCAGAATAGGTGACAGCAGGTTCACACCGAAATCTGTTGCCACCGAAATCCGAAGCAGGCCGGACGGGGCGGATTGCATGGAGGTGACCAGCGCATCCGCCTCGCCCGCGTCATTCAGAACCCGCCGTGCCCGATCATAATAGGCAAGCCCTATCTCGGTTGGCGACACGCGCCGGGTGGTGCGATTCAGAAGGCGGGCACCAAGGCGGGCCTCCAAGGCCGAGACGTGCTTGGAGACGGCAGATTTGGAAATCCCCATCTTTTTCGCCGCATCGGTAAAACCACCCTGATCCACGACCGTGGCGAAGGCTTCCATTTCTGTCAGTCGGTCCATTCGTTTCCCCAGGCCAGCGATACGCAGGTGGGCATGGTTTGATGTTCAATTCAGGCGATATCGCGGCATGGGCAAGACGATCCGGGGGAATTGTGAGGATTCGCATCTTTCATGGAAACAGACGCAAAGCCCGCAACACCCCGCGTTATCGGCAGAAAGCCGCGCTTTCCCCTTCGGAACAGTCGGCGGAAAAAGGATCGGGTGATCGCTGTCAGCGGAAAGATGTTCCAGAACACCAGCCTCTTTGGCGGAAAATCTGACAGTTTTGCACAGTTTTCTTTCAGGGATAGAACCTTGTTCCAAGCCTCCTTAAGTCACGGTCAAGGCCACGATCCACGCGGCCTTAGAACAAAAACCGAAATGGAGATCACTATGACCCGACACACCCTTATCAGCGCCTCGTTCGGCACGCTTTTGGGATTGGCCGCTGCGCAAGCGATGGCCCAAGACCTGCCCGCGATCGCAGACACCGATGGAAACGGCCTGTGGTCGCTGACCGAATTGCAGGTGACCTATCCCGATCTGGCACAGGAAGCCTTTGTCAGCATTGACGCCAATGCCGATGGCGGCGTCGATGTGGCCGAACTTACCGCTGCGATTGCAGATGGTGCCGTGACGGCCCCAGCCACAAACTGACGCGGTGAAAGCGCAGGCGGGCCGCACCCCCGGCCCGCCTGCGTGTTTTCAACCCGTGCGCCTAGTTTGATGTTTCCAGACAATGCCTGCGAAATGCCCGTTTCAGCATATCCAGCTCAGCCCGCAGCAGATCAATTTCGGCCCGCAAATCCGCGTCCATCGAGACCCCGGTGATGATTGTGAAATGCGCCAGCGTGGCGCTTTGCACGCTGTCGCGCACCAGAAAGGTCTGCACCCCATCCGACAAAAGCTGCGCCGGGATCGGCACGCGCGCGACCACATGACGCGGACCCCCCGGCAAAGCGGCCACCGTTACCCCCGGCAGCGGCTTTTCTTCGTGCAGCACTTCCACAGTCGGTGGGATTGCCCCGTCGATTTCAAGAATACCTTCCCAAATTCCGGCGCGAATGGTTGATTTGATCACTTTGGCCATCACGGGTCTTTCAAAGGTCTGCGCGCAGGCGGCGGCTGAGGGTGATGTCCCGCAGGACAATCTGGTTCAGCTCCGGGCCCTCCAGGATCAGGTCCAGCCACACCCTTTCGATCCTGCGACCATCCAGCTTTGCATAGGTCAAGTCAAACTCCACCGATGTATCATAGCTTTGCGCGGCTTGCGGCGGGATGGGCAGGCTCCGCACCATCTGTTCCACGTTCGGCCCCTGGCGAAGATTCAGGCGGGCGTAGATTTCAAGGGGTTTTTCGATATCGAGCGTGCAGTCCAGACGAATGACATGCCGCCCTTTCAGATCGGCACACACAAGTTCCGGCAGTTCGATCACCAAGGACAGGAAGGTGCCGTCAAACTGAAAAACATCAAAGCGCAGGCCAAAGGGGGCAAGGTCGCTTTGGCGGCTGTTGCGGACCTGCCGCAAGGTTAGCTCGCTTTGCCGGCAATCGTGGAACAGTTGGACGGCGGGGCCGATGGTGGTTTGCCCGGGGACCGACGACTGTCCCGGCACGGCAACAGCGAACCGCCAGGGATCGGGCCGCCAGACCCAATCGGCCCCGAGCGGACGGTGCACGGCATTTGAGCCGATGGCAGGCAAGGCAAGCCGATCCTCGGCGATCTGGATAACGCGGTCCAGATGGCGGCGCAATTGCCGGGCCTGATGGCGCTGTTCGCGCAGGGCGTCGACGGGGGTCGTTGCGGCCTTTGATGCCAGACCAGCCCAAAACCGCTGAATGCGGCGGTGGGTCAACAGGTGGCGGATTATTTTGAACGGTCTGAACATATCAAGCGGGATACTGCGGGCAAACGACGAGGGCCGGGGTGGCCCGCGTTCCAGACGCTGCCCCGATTGTTCGCGGCTTGTAAAGTCCGCTCAAGCCGCTCCGCCGCCATTGGCGCGCTGCATGGCGGCGATAAAGCGGGTCAGCAAGGCCTGCCCCTGATCGGCCGAAAGGTCGGCGTCGCCCAAACCGGTCACTGTCAGGCTGACCAGTCGCCCGGCAAGCGGCAATACCCCGCGCCAGCTTTGGGTTTGGCCGGGCGCCTGCGGATTGGCACTGGTGTCCGTCAGGCGGATCAGGACGGCGCTGCCCTGCACGGTCGTCTGCTGCACTGTAACGCTGCTTGCATCACCCTCACGGCTCAGCGCCGCGCGTCCCTGGTCCGATGCAAAAAAGGTGGCCAAGGCTGCTTGTGCGCCCACCATGCCCTGCCCGCTGCCTGCAGCACCCACGGCCACGGTCAGAATGGCGGGCGCCGCAGTGCCACTGGCACAGCGTCCGATCAGGGCGAGCGCCGACCCGTCGCCTTCACGCACGCCCGCAGGATCGATGCAATAGCCGGACGGTGCTGCCACTTTCACAGCACCGCCCAGAACGGGACGCTGGCGCAGGGATGCGCCAGCGTCAACACAGGCGGCCAGCGCCAGAAAACCTGCCAGCAGGGCTGTCTTATTGATCCATGTAGACATGGCGTTCCGTCCGTGCGCCCGGATGCGTGATCGCACCATAACGTGCCCCACCGACCAGCTTGGCAAATTTCCAGATCGCCCCCGTCGCGTATTGTGTTTCGCGCGGGCCTTTCCAGTCTGCCTTGCGCGCCGCCAGTTCGGCGTCCGTCAAAGCCACCGACAATTCCCCCGTGATTGCGTTCAGGGTGATCACGTCCCCGGTTTTCAGCAGGGCAATCGGCCCGCCATGCGCCGCCTCTGGCCCCACATGGCCCACGCAGAACCCCCGGGTGGCCCCGCTGAAACGGCCATCCGTGATCAGCGCCACCTTCTTGCCCATCCCCTGCCCTGAAAGCGCGGCGGTCGTGGACAGCATTTCGCGCATCCCCGGCCCGCCGGCAGGCCCTTCGTTGCGGATCACGATAACCTCACCTTCCTTGTACTCGCGCGCTTTCACGGCGGCAAAGGCGTCTTCTTCACATTCAAACACCCGCGCCGGGCCGGTGAACACCTGTTCTTCGGGTGTCATTCCCGCCACTTTCACAATCGCGCCGTCCGGGGCCAGATTGCCCTTCAAGCCGACAACGCCACCGGTTTTCGTGATCGGTGTGGCGGCGGGATAAATTACCCGTCCGTCCGCCTCGCCTTTGATCATGTCCAGTTCTTCGCCGATGCTCTTGCCGCTGGCGGTCATGCAGTCTTCGTGAATGAGTCCGATCTTCTTCAGTTCCTTCAGAACCACCGGCACGCCGCCCACTTCATACAGGTCTTTCGCGACATATTGCCCGCCCGGGCGCAGATCGACGAAATAGGGCGTGTCGCGCATGATGTCGGCCACATCGAACAGGTCGAAATCAATCCCCGCCTCGTTCGCAATCGCAGGCAGGTGCAGCGCGCCATTCGTGCTGCCCCCCGTGCAGGCGATGACGCGTGCCGCGTTTTCCAGCGATTTCCGGGTCACGATATCGCGCGCGCGGATGTTCTTTTCGATCAGATGCATCACGGCGACGCCCGATGCTTCGCCATACTGGTCGCGCGATTCATAAGGTGCGGGCGCACCGCTGGAATTCAGCAGCGCCAACCCGATTGCCTCACTTACACAGGCCATGGTGTTCGCCGTATACTGCGCCCCGCACGCGCCGGATGATGGGCAGGCAATCCGTTCCAGTATTTCCAGTTCCGCATCGGACATTTGGCCAGCCTGATGCTTGCCCACCGCCTCGAACACGTCCTGAACCGTTACATCCTTGCCGTTTAACCGGCCCGGCAGGATCGACCCGCCATAAATGAACACCGACGGCACGTTCAGCCGCACCATCGCCATCATCATCCCCGGCAGGGATTTGTCACACCCCGCCAACCCCACCAGCGCATCATAGCAGTGCCCGCGCATCGTCAGTTCCACGCTGTCGGCGATCACGTCCCGCGACGCGAGGGATGACCGCATCCCCTCATGCCCCATTGCCACGCCATCCGTCACCGTGATCGTCGTGAATTCGCGCGGCGTCCCGCCACCTTTTTTCACCCCATGCTTCACGATCTGCGCCTGCCGGTTCAACGCGATGTTGCAGGGCGCTGCCTCGTTCCAGCAGGTGGCCACACCCACCCATGGCTGGTGAATTTCTTCTTCGGTGATCCCCATGGCATAGAAATAGCTGCGATGCGGCGCGCGGGACGGGCCTTCGGTCACATGGCGGCTGGGAAGTTTCGATTTGTCGAAACGGGTATTGGTGGTCATGATCGCTTTCTCCCCCGGAATGGCTTGGCGTCAGGGATAATCGGGGGACGGCAAAGGGGCAAGGCGGGAAACGGGCGGCGGCTCAGCCGTTTTCGCGCAGCACCGACCCCGCGAGGTAAAGCGACCCGCAGATCAGCACGCGTGCAGCCGGGTCAGACGCCGCAATCGTCGCCAGTGCGTCGGCCACCGACCCGGCTGTCTGCGCCCGCATCCCGACGCCCAGCGCCGCATCGCGGGTCGCCTCGGCCGGCAGGGTGTTTTTTTCGCCCGGAATCGACACCGCATACAGATTGCGGATATGCGGGGTCAGCGGGCGCAGATAGCCTGCGATGTCCTTGGTGTTCAGCATCCCGCAGATCAGATGCGTCGGGCGCGCGGGCATCGCCGCCAACGTTGCCGCCAGCGCCTCACCCCCCGCCGGGTTATGCCCGCCGTCCAGCCACAATTCCACGCCCGGCGCACTTTCCACCAGCGGCCCGCTGCGCAAACGCTGCATCCGGGCGGGCCAGTAGGCGCGACTTACCGCCGCCTCGCAGGCCGCCGCGTCAAAGCCCAGATGGCGCAGAGCGGCTATTGCGGCCCCGGCGTTCTGCATTTGATGCGGCCCCGGCAGGTTCGGCATCGGCAGATCCAGAAGCCCGTTGTCATCCTGATAAATCAGCCGCCCGCGTTCCGCACCCACATTCCAGTGCTGCCCATAGACCAGCAAAGGCGCCCCCAGCCGCGCCGCCCGCGCCTCGATCACTGCCAGGCCTTCCCCCGACTGCGGGCCCACCACGCAAGGCACCCCCCGTTTGATGATCCCCGCCTTTTCCCCCGCAATCGCCGCCACCGTGTCACCCAGATATTGCTGATGGTCCAGACTGACCGGCGTGATGATCGTCAGCGCCGGGCGGTCCACCACATTTGTCGCGTCCAGACGCCCGCCAAGACCCACCTCCAGCAGGGTCCAATCCGCAGGCGTCCGCGCAAAGGCCAAAAAGGCGGCACAAGTTGTAACCTCGAAAAAAGTGATCGACGCGGCCCCATTCGCCATCACGCATTCGTCCAGCAACGCGGTCATGTCCGCCTCGCCGATCAGTTGCCCCGACACGCGGATCCGTTCATGGAACCGCGCCAGATGCGGCGATGTATAGGCGTGAACCACCTGACCCGCCGCCTCCATCCCCGCACGGATCATCGCCTGCGTCGATCCCTTGCCGTTGGTGC
>JANMDH010000143.1:0-2292 GCA_031376195.1 Gemmobacter sp.
GTCTGGCACCTGCGCATTTCACCACGCCGTTGGGCCGTCAGGTGCCGATCGACTACGAGGGCGAGGCACCGGGGATCGAGGTGCGTTTGCAGGAAATGTTCGGCGTGACGTTGCATCCCGCCGTTGGGCCGAAAAGCCTGCCGCTGCGGATCACGCTGCTGTCGCCGGGGGGGAAACCCGTTCAGGTGACGATGGATTTGCCGGGCTTCTGGACAAACACCTATGCGGATGTGCGGCGCGACATGCGCGGGCGTTATCCGCGCCACCCCTGGCCGGATGACCCGCGCGAGGCGGAACCGACAGTCCGGGCGAAACCACGCGGGACGTGATCCGTTCACGAAAGCGTGAGGTTTTTGTTACAGTCGAAACTTCGGGGAAATCAGTCCCGTTCCTGATTGCGACGGCAGGGACGATCCACGCCGCAACAACCCGAGGAGACCACCATGAAATCGACCACTCTTGCCCTGACATTCGCCCTGTTCGCAGCCCCCGTCTTTGCGGCAAACCCCGAAGTTGGCGGTGCCGCCATGTTCGAGACCAAGAACATCGTCGAGAACGCCGTGAATTCGGCGGATCACACCACGCTGGTGGCTGCCGTGAAAGCAGCGGGCCTTGTGGACGCCCTGATGGGCCCCGGCCCGTTCACCGTGTTTGCGCCCGTGAACAACGCGTTTGCAGCATTGCCTGCAGGCACGGTTGACACGCTGCTGAAGCCGGAAAACAAGGACATGCTGACCAAGGTGCTGACCGCCCATGTGGTGGCAGGCGACTACAAGATTGCAGACCTGCGCGCGATGGTCGGTGCCGATGGCTATGCCAACCTGCAGACCCTGTCGGGTGATGCGCTGTCAGTGAAGTTCAGCGGCAGCAAGATGATGGTCTATTCGGAATCCCAGAACATCGGCAGCATCACGATTGCCGATGTGGATCAGTCGAACGGCGTGATCCATGTGGTTGATGCGGTGCTTGTCCCGAAATAAGCCCTGCTGCGACCCTGCGCCGCCACCGGTTTCCGGTGGCGGCGTTTTCATGCGATTTGTGGCACCAGCCCCGCATGTTCCGCCTGTTTCGCCGGCGCATCTGCGGTGTCATAGCACCAGACGCGGAACACCTTCAGGATATGCGGCCCGAACGAATGGATCAGCGGCACATCCGCCGCATCCCGGCCATGCGCCACCTTGATCCGCCCGATCCGACGGCGGTTGTTGCGCGGATCGAACGTGACCCAGCGCCCGCCGATGAACACCTCGACCCAGGCGGAAAAGTCCATCTCCCCCGCCAGCGGCACGCCGATGTCGCCCAGATAGCCGTTCACATACCGCGCCGGGATATTCATGCAGCGGCAGAAGGCAATCATCAGATGCGCGAAATCGCGGCACACGCCTTCGCCCTCAACCCAGGCCTGTTCGGCGGTGCGGGTGGCACGGGCCTTCAGGTAATCGAATTTGATATGCCCGTTGACCAGATCGCTGATCGCCTGGACCCGGCCCCATCCGGGGGGGATCTTGCCGAACATGTCCCAGGCCTGCTGGCTTAGCCGGTCCGTTTCGCAGTACCGACTGCCCAGAAGGTAGACGAGCGTTTCGTCCGGCAGGTTGGCGATCACCGCCTCGGGTGCCGACGCGTCGATGATGTCGAGCGCGCCGGAATCGTGGATGACCGCGTTGGACATCAGGCGGAAATCGCCCGCAGGTGCGAGGATGCGGCGGCAGGTGTTGCCGTACAGATCGAAATACAGGGTGGACGGAACCATAGGCTGGGTATGGAACACCTCTGCCTCGGTCAGGGCGGCGAGTTGATCGACGCGGGGGGACATCAGGCAGATCAGCGGGGTAGGCTCGGCACAGGTGATGGTGATGTCGTAACCAAAGCGGATCAGCATGCAGAATATCCCCGATGGGTCGTTCCTGCAGGGCGCAGCACGACAATCAATGTAAAAGCGACGTGGAAGAGGTTTGGTTCCGTCTCAAACCCGGCGCAACCGGATGACGACATCGACTTTGGCAATCTCGGTCCCGGCAGGTGCCGCCGGCACGCGCGACAATTCCAGTTGATCGGCGGGGGCGTCGGTCAATTCGCCGCTGTCTTCCCAAAAGAAATGCGGGTGATCATCCATCCGGGTGTCAAAATAGCTTTTCGCCCCGTCAACCACGACTTCCTGCATCAGACCCGCCTCACAAAAGGCGCGCAGGGTGTTGTAGACGGTCGCAAGGCTGACTTTTTCGCCCGCCATGCCTGAGGCTGCGAACAGGCTTTCGGCGGTGACATGGCGGTTCATCCCGTCGCCCACCA
>JANMDH010000185.1:0-7084 GCA_031376195.1 Gemmobacter sp.
GCGCGGCGGTTGCATCTGGATATACCCGATGCGGAACTGGCGCGGCGTCTGGCGGAATGGGTGAACCCGGTGCCCCGTCCGAACGGCGGCTATGCGCAACTGTATCATGACCATGTGCAGGGCGCCGATACCGGGGCGGACATGGATTTCCTGATCGGCTGTCGCGGCAATGCCGTGGCGCGTGAGGCGCACTGATATGGCGCGGATTCCGGTGGCGGTGGTGGGTGTGGGCAAGATTGCGCGCGACCAGCATCTGCCAGCGATTGCGGGGAACCGGGATTTTGAACTGGTGGCGGGCGTGTCGCGGCATGGCAAGATTGACGGCGTGCCGAATTTTACCGATTTCGCGGATTTTCTGGCAAACGGGCCAAGGGCAGCCGTGGCACTTTGCACGCCGCCGGATGTTCGGTTGTCGATGTGTTTGGCGGCGATTGCGGCGGGGCGGGATTTGTTGATCGAAAAACCCCCGGCGGCAACGCTGGGCGAGATTGAGACGATCATCGCGGCGGCGCGCGAGGCGGGCGTGACGCTGATGGCAACGTGGCATTCGCGGTTCGCGCCTGCGGTGCCGCAGGCAAAGGCGTGGATTGCCACGCGCAAGGTGACCTCGATCACGATTACCTGGCGCGAGGATGTGCGGCGTTGGCATCCGGGGCAGGATTGGGTTTGGGCACCGGGGGGATTCGGCGTGTTCGATCCGGGGATCAATGCGCTGTCGATTTTGACCGAGATTTTGCCGGGTGGCATTCATGTGACTGGGGCCGATCTGGAGGTTCCCGCGAATGCGGCCACACCCATCGGCGTGCGGATGGCGATGACAGGACCGGGCGGCGAGGCGATCAGCGCCGATTTCGATTGGCGTCAGGTTGGCCCGCAGACGTGGGAGATTGCGGTGGCGGCCGGGGATGAACGTCTGAACCTGACGCTGGGTGGGGCGGCGCTGGCGATTGACGGGGCGGCGGTCGAAGTGGGGGTGTCGCGGGAATATCCCAACATCTACAAACGATTTGCTGAACTGGTGCGGGCGCGGGAAAGTGACACGGATATCAGCCCGCTGCGGATCGTGGCGGATGCCTGCCTGAAGGGGCGGCAGCAGGTGGTGGAGCCGTTTGTCGAATAGCCGGGGCACGCCCGAGGTGGTGCATCGTCGGTGCAGGCGCTTTTGGAAAATAGCGATCAAAACGGGGACATCGCTTTTTTCGGGGCGGAAAGTGACACGCTTTCGCAAGGGGGCCGCGCAGGTTCAACGGGCGTTTATCCAGATGAAAAATCCGGGGGTTGCACGCGTGCAAGAATGTTTAAGATACTGAATTAAAACTGTTTAACGAAATCGCATAATTTTTGCACGCGCGGGATACTCCGCGCGCGGGGCTTGGGGTTAGTGCCGTCGCCTTGGGGCAGCCGCGTCTGAAAAAGAGTGGTTTTTCGATTGTATTGTCGACAGAAAGAATCAGACTTTACAAAACCAACGCTTTCGCTCAACAATACATTATCCAAGCCAACCGCACGGTCAGCCCGGAGTCCACGACCCATGGAGACGGTCTGATGCAGGATCAAGGTTCGGCAAGGCAGATGCCTTCAAGGGGGTCAGGGGCAAACGCAGATCCTGAGGGAGGCCCGAAAATGAACGCCCATATTGCGCCGATGTTGATGATCCACGACACCACGCCCAGCCATGATGCGATGCTGCTGACCGGAGGCGGCCCGCTGGCGCGGATCACGCTGAACGGGCAGATTTACGCGCTGCGCATTACCCGTGCGGGCAAGTTGATCCTGACGAAATAACGCCCAGTTCCCCGACAAAGGACGACCCCATGAACCACATGATTGCCGCTTGCCTTATGACGACTGCGCTGAGCGCCTTGCCGCTGGCGGCCGCGACACCGGACGAGGTGGTGGCGACCTATGCCGACATTGCGCAGGCGAAGTACGAGGACAGCCTTGCCACCGCGCAGACGTTGCAATCGGCGGTGGACGCATTGATCGCAGCGCCGTCAGCAGAGGCGCTGGACGGGGCAAGGAAGGCCTGGCTGGCCGCGCGGGTGCCGTATCAGCAGACCGAGGCTTATCGGTTTGGCAACGCGGTTGTGGATGACTGGGAAGGGCAGGTGAATGCCTGGCCCCTGGACGAGGGCCTGATAGATTATGTTGAAGGCGGGATTGCCGGGGGCGAAAACGTGTTGGCCACGCTGAATGTGATTGCCACGCCGAAATTCACGCTGTCGGGCACGGAGATCGACGCAAGCCTGATCACGCCGAACCTAATCAGCGACACATTGCAAGAGGCGGACGGGATCGAAACCAACGTTGCCTCGGGGTATCATGCGATTGAATTTCTGCTGTGGGGGCAGGATCTGAATGGCACGGAGCCGGGGGCGGGCGCGCGGGCGTTTACGGATTATGTCACGGGTGCAGGCTGCACGAACGGCAACTGCGACCGGCGCGGCGCGTATCTGAAGGCGGCGACGGAGTTGCTGGTGGCGGACCTTGCGGAAATGGCATCGAACTGGGGGCCGGACGGGGCGGCGCGGGCGGCAGTTGTGACGGACCCGGATGCGGGGATCAGCGCCATGCTGACGGGCATGGGCAGCCTTTCCTATGGCGAACTGGCGGGCCAGCGCATTCGTCTGGGCCTGATGCTGAACGACCCGGAAGAGGAGCACGATTGTTTTTCGGACAACACGCACAACAGTCATTACTATGATGGGATAGGGATTCAGGGCGTCTATCTTGGCACCTACACGCGGCCTGACGGATCAGTCATCAGCGGGGCATCGCTGTCGGAACTGGTGGCGGCGGTTGACCCGGCGGTGGATGCGCAGCTGACGGCGGAACTGGAAGCATCGGTCGCAGCCTTGGGTGTGATGAAGGCGGCGGGGGACAGCGGGTTCACCTATGATCAGATGATCGCGCCGGGCAATGCCAAGGGTGAAGAGATCATCATGGGGGCGGTGAACGCATTGATCACGCAGACGAAATCCATCGAGCGGGCGGTGACGGTATTGGGGTATGACGCGATCAAGGTTGAAGGGTCGGACAGCCTGGACAGCCCCGAGGCGGTGTTTCAGTAAGGTCCGGGGGCTGACGCGGACGGCAAGGCGTTCGCGTCGCGCACCGTTCGGCGTAATCCGGTCGGGGGGATGGCATAAGGTTCTATTTGCCGCAGGCTGTTTGCAACGCGATGGGCCAAAATGGATTGAATTTCGGCCCTATCTGAAACATCAAGACTGAAATCGAAGGTCTGCGCACATGTTCCATCACCGCCTTGCCGTTTGGAGTGTTGCAGTCGTGATGCCGTTCGCGGCATTGGCGCTGGATGATCAGCATCTGAACGTCATCCCCCGAGCCGATGGCGAAGCGGCGCGCGTAGCGGCGATCACGGCCCCGCCTACGGATTTCACGAAACCCGAACCGTTCGAGACGAAATCAGGGGGGGCGGCAACCGTGCGGGCGATGGCGACGGCGGATGCGTTTTCGCAGCTGTCGGCGAACATGGCTTTTGATCGTCAGATGGATTTCAGTTTGGGAAATTCGCTGTTCCGCAAAACCTGGATCGCGGCCCCGGCGTCCACCAAGGCATCGGATGGTCTTGGGCCGTTCAGCAATGCGCGGGCCTGTCAGGATTGCCATCTGAAAGACGGGCGGGGCCATGTGCCGGACGCAGGCGAGGCAGCGGTGGGGTTGTTCCTGCGGCTGTCGGTGGCGGGTGGCGTGGCCCCGATGGGGATACCCGACTACCTGCCGACGCTGCCGCATGCGGTTCTGGGGGGGCAGTTGCAGAATTTCGCGGCCCCGGGGTTGAGGGCGGAAGGGCGGATGGGGTTGAGTTACAGCGATCTGCCGGTGACGCTGGGGGATGGCACTGTGGTGACACTGCGCAAGCCTGCCTACAGCGTTGAGGCGGAAGGGGCGGGCGATGTGATGATGTCGCCCCGGCTTGCGCCGCAGATGATCGGGCTGGGTCTGCTGGAGGCGGTGCCTGCGGCGGATATTCTGGCGCGGGCGGACGAGGCGGATGCGGACGGCGACGGAATTTCGGGGCGGGCGAATATCGTGTGGTCTGATGAATATCAGACGCCGATGCTGGGGCGGTTCGGGTGGAAGGCGGGGATGCCGACAATCCGGGAGCAGTCGGCGGCGGCGTTTGCCGGGGACATGGGATTGTCCACATCGCTGCACCCCGACCCTTACGGCGATTGCAGCGCGGCGCAGACGGAATGTCGGGCAGCGGCGGTGGGGCAGGAAGCGGGGGTGCGGGACGGGCTGGAAGTGGACAGCGCCGCCTTCGATCTGGTGGCGTATTATTCGCGCAATCTGGCGGTGCCGGAGCGGCGCAGGGTGGGTGACCCCCAGGTGCTGCAGGGCAAGGCGCTGTTCCACGGGATGGCCTGTGCGTCCTGCCACACGCCGAAATTCGTGACGAACCGGCTGGACGGGCAGCCGGAGCAGAGCTTTCAGTTGATCTGGCCCTATAGCGATTTACTGCTGCACGACATGGGCGAAGGGCTGGCCGATGGGCGGCCCGAGGCGCGGGCGACGGGGCGTGAATGGCGAACGGCCCCGCTGTGGGGAATCGGGTTGACGGACCAGGTGACGGGACGGACGGAATTCCTGCACGACGGGCGGGCGCGGAACCTGACGGAGGCGATCCTGTGGCACGGGGGCGAGGCGCTGCCTGCGCGGGATGCCTTTGCGGGCAGCCCTGAACCGGAGCGCGATGCGCTGATCGCCTATCTGGAGAGTTTGTGATGCTGATGCGGGCGTTTGCTTTTGCGGGATTATTGGCCAGTCCGGCCCAGGCGGACGTGGCTGAGGCGGTCAGGGACGTGATCCAGCCGGGCTATGCCGGGTTTGCCGAGGCGACGGCGGCCCTGTCGGCGAGCGCGGCGGCGAATTGCGCGGATCAGGCGGCGCTGCGGCAGGGCTGGAACGCGGCCTTCGATGCCTGGCTTCAGGTTGGGCATTTCCGGCTGGGGCCATCGGAAATCGACGGACGGGCGCTGGCGATTGCGTTCTGGCCGGACCCAAAAGGTCTGGGGGCCAAGGCGCAGGTGGGGTTGATGATGGCGGAGGATCCGGCGCTGCGGGACCCGGCGGCTTTCGCAGAAGTGTCGGTGGCGGCGCGGGGGTTGTTCGGGTTGGAGCGGCTGCTGTATCCGGCTGATGCAGCGTTTGAAGGGCCGGGTGCCTGTGCGCTGATCCAGATGACGGCGGCCGATCTGGCCCGGATGGCAGCGGATCTGCAGGCGGAATGGGTGGGTGGATACGCCGATCATCTGCTGACGCCGGGGCAGGCGGGCAACAGCGATTTCCTGACGCAGGAAGAGGCCCGGCGCGCGCTGCTGACGGCGCTTGTGACGGGGCTTGAATTCACCGCGAACGAGAGGCTGGCGCGGCCTTTGGGTGACTTTGACAAGCCCCGTCCGGAACGGGCCGAGGCGCGTGCATCGGGGCGGTCGCAGCAGAACGTGGTCCTGTCGCTGAATGCGCTGCAGCGGCTTTCGAAGGCGCTGGTTGCGGTATCGCCGCAGACGGACGCCGCGTTCCAGCGCGCCATTCTGCAGGCGACGGAACTGGCGGACCCGATGCTGGCAGGGGTCAGCGATCAGCAAAAGCGGCTGAAGATCGAGATCGTGCAGCAATCGATCCATGCCATCGAAGACGCGGTGACGGTTGAAATCGTGCCTGCGCTGGGCGTCGGCCTTGGTTTCAACGCCGCTGATGGGGATTAGCCACATGGCCACAAGGCGGGGGTTTCTGGTGGGGTTGCTGGCGGCGGGGGCGATGCCGCGGATGACCTGGGCGGACGTGGGCGGGCCCGCCTATCTGGCGGCTGCGAAAGCCGCCGACGGCAGTTTCGCGCTGCACGGCCTGTCGGCGGCGGGGCAAAGCCTGTTCCATCTGCCCCTGCCCGGGCGCGGACATGCGGCCACGGCGCATCCCGTGCGGGCCGAGGCAGTGGCGTTTGCCCGACGCCCCGGCACCTTTGCGCTGGTCATCGACTGTGGCACTGGCGGCTTGCGCGCGCGACTGACCCCACCTGTGGGGCGGCAATTCAACGGGCACGGGGCCTACGCGGCGGACGGTTCCGTCCTGTTCACGTCCGAGGTTGTGGCCGAAGGATCGGCGGGCCGCATCGGGCTGTGGGAAACGAAGGGTTACACCCGGATCGGTGAATGGGCGTCAGGCGGGATCGGCCCGCATGAAGTGCGGCTGCTGGCGGACGGAGTATTGGCCGTGGCGAACGGCGGGATCAGGACGGACCCGGATGACCGCGCGAAGCTGAACATCGACAGCATGCGCCCGAACCTGACCTATCTGGATGGGTCGGGCGTAATTCTGGATCAGGTGGAACTGGAGGCCGACCTGCACCGGAATTCCATCCGTCATCTGGCACTGGCGGCGGACGGGACGCTTGGCTTTGCGATGCAGTGGGAAGGCGATGCGTCCGAAGCGGTGCCGCTGCTGGGTCTGCACCGCCGCGGGGCGGCCCCGGTTCTGTGTGTGGTGCCCGAGGCGGATGCCTTCACGATGCAGGGTTATGCGGGGTCCATTGCCTTTGACGGGGCGGGGGATCAGGTGGCGATCACGTCCCCCAAGGGCGGGGCGGTGATGATCTTTGGCAAAGACGGCAGGCATCTGGCGACGCATCGGCGCGCCGATCTGTGCGGGGCGGCCCCTGCGGTGTCGGGGTTCACGCTGACGGATGGGGCGGGCGAATGCTGGGCGGCGGAAGTGTCGGGCCTGACGCTGCTGGGACGGACGGAGGCGGCGTGGGACAACCATCTGGTGGCGTTGGGATGACCTGCGGCTAATGCGCCTTGCGCGTCGGCAGGAACGGCAGGGGGGCCACCGGCACGCCGTCTTCGATCAGCTGGCGCGCCTCATCTGGTTTCGCCTCGCCGTAGATTGCGCGTTCGGGGGCGTCGCCGTTGTGGATGCGCCGCGCGTCGGTAACGAAATTCATGCCGACATACTCCGAGTTTTCGTCGTCCGTGCGTCGCAATTCGGCCAGGGCATGTTCGCGCGCATCGGCGGGCGGGCTGCGCAGGGGCCTTGACGGCGCATCGGCGGGGGCAGAGGC